>JAFQQW010000017.1 GCA_017410375.1 Clostridia bacterium
ACAAAAAGCAAGCAATGGAGCGGAATCCTCGATGGATTCCGCTCCATTCAACATCTGTTCAAACCGGAGATTCTTCGCTTCGCTCAAAATAACAAATAGTTCTTTGCTTGCGGTAGAACGACTTTTTCGACAGTCTGAAAGCACTTGCCTTAAAAGCAAGTGCTTTTTACTTTAAAAGCCGTATCTTTCCCGTTTATCCGAAACAAGTGTTGCACCGTTATCCATCACAATGGTTGTGCCTGTTATGGATTTTGCAGAATCGGATGCCAAGAACAGGGCAGTGTCTGCGATTTCTGACGGTTCAACCCATTTCTGCAGCGGAACCTTGTAATAGGTCGCATCTTTTGCATCCAGTCTCGCCGCACCTGTGTCTGTCCAGCCGGGGGCTATGGTGTTGACTCTGATTTTATATTTAGCAAGCTCTATTGCCATATGCTCTGCCATTTTGTTCATGGCAGTTTTCATGGTAGCATATACAGAAACCTCTGCAAAGTGTGCAATGGCGTTGTTGGAGGAAATCATAATGATGTTTCCTGCAAGATTTTTTTCAATCATATACTTTGCTGCCTTTTGCGAGCAAAAGTATGCCCCTTTAAAATCAATGTTGCAAATGGTATCAAACTGCTCTTCGGTGGTTTCAACAAAAAAGGCCTTTTCGGTTACGCCTGCATTGTTTATAAAAACATCCAGACGGTCAAAATGTGCGCGGAATGCCTCAAACATTTTTTCTATCTCGGAAAGCTTGCTTAAATCTGCTTGTATGCTAAGCACCTTGCGGTTCATTTTTTGAATTTCCTGCACAACTTTCTTTGCACCTTCTGTGCTTCCGCGATAGGAAAAAGCAACATCATAACCAGCCTTTGCAAAGCCTAATGCAAGTGCTTTGCCAATGCCGGTTGCACCGCCTGTTATAAATGCCACCTTACCTTGGTTTTTATTTTCCATTACCAGTTATACTCCTTTGCCATTTCTGCGTAGAATTCCTCAAACAGCTTGTCAAAATATGCGTCGGTATTATAAGATGGTTTTCTGCAGTAGTCGGTTTTGATAATACCGCGCTTTTTCAGAATTCGTTTTTCAAACGAAATGATTTGTTCCACATTCTGACGGATGTGATTTAACATGGGCAGAAGCTTATTGTGAACCGCAATTGCTTTTGCTCTGTCACCCTGCATATATTTATTGTAAATATCAAGATATACATCGTACATGGAGCATCCGGGCATAGCACCGATTGCACCTCTGTCCATGCATTCAATAATCTGAAAGCCTGCATTACCCACAAAAACTTTCATCTTTCCGTCGGTAAGAGTCATCAGATTGCTTACATACGGACCGGCAGGCTTACACTCTATTTTGTAATAGATGATATTCGGGCATTCTTTCTGCAACTTTACAAAAACCTCGGGAGCAATGGCAACTCCGGTTTGTTCGGGAGCATATTGAGCCATAATCGGAATTTTTACTGCGTTTCCGATGGCTTTCATGTGTTCATAAAGATATCCGGCTCCCGGTTTTAAGAAGAACGGGGGAAGGAGCATCAAACAATCCGCGCCTGCCTGTTCAAAAAACTCTGCAGTTTTTACAGCAACCTCAGTTGAGTGATCGGTTACCGATATAATGGTTTTTCCGCCAGCTTCTTTTGCCGCTTTTACGGTTACTTCAACCATTTTTCTGCGTTCCTCATCCGAAAGCTTATAGTATTCGCCTGCGATACCAAAGAGTGTTACCGCATGGCAACCGCCATGAATCAGATGTTTAACCAGTTTATCAAGACTTTCATAATCCACTTCACCGTTTTCGGTAAAGGGTGTTGCAATAATCGGACAGATTCCTTTAATTTCAGTCATTTTTAAATTCTCCTTATTCTTTGTATTGCATGTATGTAAGGTCACAGCCTTCGTCTGCCTGTGTGACATTGTCTATAAAGTTGCGTACAAATCCGCGCTTGATATCGTCATGGGTTTTGGGCTTGAATTCCGCAAGTCGCTTTGTCATTTCTTCCTCGCTGATTTCCACTTCAATCAGGTTGTTATCCACATCCAGGTGAATAATGTCACCGTCACGGACTGCCGCAAGAGGACCGCCGATTGCACTTTCGGGTGCAACATGGAGCACCTGTGTTCCAAAGCAACCACCCGACATTCTCGAGTCTGTGATGCGTACAAAATCGTTTATACCCTCGCGGTTAAGCTTAGGCGGAAGCGGCATGTAGTTGCCGTTTTCCGGCATGCCGGGTGCACCCACGGGACCGAACCCCCGAAGAATAATTACAGTGTCCTTTGTCATATCTGAATTTTCATCCAACAGATATTTCTGGCATTCTTCCAAATCCTCGAACACCTTTGCAGGACCTCTGTGTTTTAGCAAATGCGGGCTTGCGGCACTTCTCTTGATTACAGCACCCTTAGGTGCAAGATTTCCGAACAAAACAGATATGCCGCCTTTTTCATTTAACGGATTGTCCAAGGTTCTTATAATCTCAGTATTGTAAGGCAAATTTGCTTCTTTTAAATTTTCGCCTACACTTTTTCCGGTTACGGTAAGACATTCGGTGTGTAAGCTTTTTTCCAGTACCTTCATAAGAGAAGCTACACCGCCTGCATCGTGAAAATCTGTGCCGACCGTGCCTGTGCCGTGCGGTTTTATATTGACAAGAACGGGCGTGTTGTTGCTGATTTCTTCAAAATCCTCTAATTTCAAGTCAATATTGGCTCTGCGTGCAATGGCGATTAAATGAATAATCAGGTTTGTAGAGCCACCTGCCGCCATTAAAACACGAATGGCATTTTCAATGGATTTTTTGTTTATAATATCCAGACATTTAATATCTTTTTCAATCAGTTCCACAATCTGTCTGCCCGATTCCTCGCAAATTCTGAGTTTTTCTGCCGAAACACCAAGACAAGAGGCGGAGTCGGGAAGCGCGATGCCTAAAGCTTCTGTAACAGTCTGGCAGGTGTTTGCGGTGCCCATGATGGGGCAAGCACCGGCACTGCCATACAGGCAACCCTCGTGCTTTGTCATTTCTTCAAGAGAAATTTTGCCTGAAGTGTAGTCGTTATAGAGATAAAAACTGTCTGTACCGCAGGCAAGGGTTTGGCCCTTATAACTACCCGGAAGCATTGCTCCGCCGGGTACATAAATGGTAGGCTTATTTGCGGATACCGCTGCCATAAGCTGTGCAGGCACGTTTTTGTCACAGCCACCGATTAGAACCACACCGTCAAAGGGGTGTCTCTCAATCAATTCTTCGGTTGTGATAGAAAGCAGATTTCTGTACACAAGGCTTGAAATGTCGAAAAACACCTCGCAGATTGAAAGGGTATTTACTTCAAGCGGAAATCCGCCTGCTGCCCAAACACCGCGCTTGATTGCTTCGGAAAGCTGACGAAAATGCACATGTCCCGGATTGGTTTCTGCCCAGGTATTAATAATACCTACGATTGGTTTTTCGATGTCCCGGTCGGTGTATCCCATAGATTTTAATAAAGCGTTTCTTATAAGACCTGTCCGGTCGCCTCTTTTTTTCCATTTTTGTGAATAATTGTGTTCCATAAAAATGCCTCCTTACGGCGTTATCATTCTGCTTGTATTGTAGCATGAACATAAAATAAACACCATATCTTTTTTTGCCGAAGATATGGATTTTTTTTACTTTAAAACCAAAAGGTATCCGTTGTCACATGCGCCACAATGCAGGCTGTCATCATTAAATACAAGCGGGGCACCACAGCATGGGCATTTGTAGCTTTGAATTGAAGGCATGGTTTAACAAATGGTTCGTAAAAGGTATCAAATGGTTCGTAAAAGGTATCAAATCGTTCGTTTTTTGGAAAAATACTTGATTTTACAAAAATGGTATGCTATATTTAGTGCAAGAAACTGATGTGATATGGTTCTTTGACCTGAATCTGCATCCATTCTTGTGCTATTGAATCTCTCGGTAAAAAGGAGGAGAAATGATGAAAAAGGTAGTTCCGTTAAAGTTAGAAGAATTATCCACCCGCCAGAAAATAGGCATGTGCTTTAATGCGCATATTTATAATTTCTGGAAAGAGGAAGTCCGAAAAGAAAATTTGGAAACTACGCTGTCTTTAATTAAAGAGCATGCGTTAGGTTCTGTTTGGTTAGACCCCAATTATCCGAACCGTAATGAAGTTGCAAAACAAATTAAGGATGCTGCCGACTATCCGATTATTATTATGTGCGACGCAGAGTCGGGGTTTGACGAATTTAAAATCGGAGGTCACAACTCTTTAGCATGCACGGGAAACCCTGAATTGGCTTATCAGTTCGGTAAGAACATTGCGGTTGCCGCGAGAAAAGCAGGGTATAATTGTCTGTGTAATCCGGTTGTGGACTCAATTCCGAATCAAAATTATGTTTGCGCAATGACAGTTCGTTCGCTTGGCTGGGACAAAGAGGAAGTGGCAAAATATGCAATGCAGATTGCCAAAGGTATGCACGATGGCGGTTTGCTAACCGTTGCAAAGCATTATCCGAGTCCGGATGATAAACCTGAAATAGATAGTCATATGGCGGAAGGTCAAAGTGAGCTGACCAAAGAAGAGCTTCTGGAAAGAAACTTGTATCCTTATTTAAAATTGAACGAAGCAGGCTTGCTTGACGGTATCATGACAGGTCATTCCAGATTGTGCAAAATTGATCCGGAATATCCCGCAAGCTTATCTAAAAAGGTAATCGACATTATTCGTGAGGCAGGGTTTGATGGCTTTGCCATTACCGACGCGCTTACCATGATGGGTGTTGTTGCCAAATTCGGCAGAGAAAAGTGTCGCGGAATGAGTATTGAAGCAGGCAACGACATTGCGCTGACCTGGGGCGACACAAAACCTTGCTTTGAATCTATGCTTAAATGCTATGAAGAAGGCATTATTTCGGACGAAGCTTTGGACAGAGCGGCTCGCCATGTACTGGAAGCACAGCGCAAAACCATGATTCCTCCTAAATTTGCAGAGCTTACCCAAGAGGATGTTGATACCTTCAATCGTATCAATAAAGAGGCTTCTTTCGGATACTTGGATGAAGGGGTAGCACCTTCTCTTTCAAGAGACTTAAAGCATCAGTTCGTTATCCTTGTAAGAAGTAATGTAGATATTCAATCGAATGATAAAATTAGTGTAGACACATTAGACAAAAGCTGGTATCGTCCGGACAAAATTGCTGAGAAATTAAAGGCGGATTTCCCGAATTCCGAGGTTCGGTTTGTGCACGATTATATGGCATCCGGGCAAATCTATGATACGCTTGAAGATTCGGTTGATTTCGATGACACGGTGTTTATTACCAGTGTAGAATCAAAGGCATACATAGGAAAAGAATGCTTTACTTCCCGTGTTATTGCAACACTTGAGGCACTGCAGGTCACCAATCGGGTAGAGGCGGTAGTCCATTTCGGCAATCCGTTTCCGTTAGAAGATTTACCACATGTAAAACGCATTTTGGTGGGGGTATCTTCTACCGAAAGTGTAGAAAACACGCTGGACATTCTGGCAGGTCGTGGGGAATTGAAAGGCGCACCTGTTTATAAATTGAATTTGAAATGATTAAAAAACGCTCGACTTATGTTCGGGCGTTTTTTTACTTGACTTACTTTTCAAAAAATGTTACTATTAAAGAAAAAGGTAAGACGGAGGACAAAAATGGAACTGAATTTACCTAAAATCCGGGAAGGTGTGACCTATCCCGTTCCGCATTTTCCGACTCTGTTTCAGGCGGTTATTTTTAGATGTTGGGAAATGATTCCGGCTGAAAAAATTGCAAAAGTGCTTCAGACTACTCCCGAAATGGTTCGTGAGCATGCTGAAAAAATGGGTTTGAAGGCACAGAAAAATTTAGAAGAATGGGTACAGAAGGGCTACATTTCCATATTGAGGAATGTGTGGCAGATTTTGCCTTACGAACAAATTTTAGAGCTTTTGGACTGGGACGAAGCGCGCCTTAACTATGTTTTGAAAGAGGATGACTTTTTGAATGTAAAATTCGGGTGGTTTAAGTTTGATTCGCCTAAAGTGGTGTACCGTCCCTTAACCGCCGAAGAGGAACGGGCAACAAAGCTTATCAAAACAGCGATGGAGCAGAATTTAGCTTCGGTAGAAGAAACCGCAAAGCCGTTTAAATTCTTTGAAAAGACATATAAGGCTCTGCCTCGGGAAGCGGTCAGCGGTGTTGCCATCACAAATGCCTGGTGCGTTGAAAATAACGCAGGTGTTGGGGTAACACAGTGTGTTGCAGACTTTTGTGAAGAGCTTTCCCGAAAATTCGGCATCACCTTATCCGAAAAAAGCGAAAACAAAATTTCATTATATATCGACCGCAAAACCGATGACGAGGAATACCATGAAATCGAAATTTCGGAAAACGAAATTTCTGTTCATGCGGCAACCGATTTGGGTGTTTTGCGCGCTCTTTATTATTTGCTTCAGTTGGCAGATGACAAGGGGGCGCCGGTATACGAAAAACGTGGTTATAAGCGCAAAACCGTAATCAAAACCAGATTTATCTATTCGTTTTCCGGACTTTACGGTGATGTTTTGGATGTGGATAATGCCGTGTCCTTTACCGATGATTTGTTAAAGCAATATGCCAAATACGGCATCAACGGTGTTTGGATTCAGGCGGTTTTGTATAAGCTTGTGCCTTTTGCCTTTGACGAAAGCATTTCTGCAGGCTGGCAGGCGAGAATTGATAATTTGCGCAATTTAATTCAGCGTGCCGACCGCTATGGAATCAAGGTTTATCTTTATATCAACGAGCCTCGTGGCATGCCTCACGCGTTCTTTGATCGCTTTCCGCATCTTCGTGGGTCGAAGTATAAGGATGGACTTTCCTGCCTTTGCACCTCTAAAGATGAAGTGAAAAACTATCTGAGGGATGCAATAACCGCTCTTTGCAAAGCAGTCCCCGGGCTTGGCGGATTTTTCAACATCTGTATGTCCGAAAATTTAACCCATTGCAGATCCCGCGAAGATATGAACAAAGAGGATGTCTGTCCTGTTTGTAAAAACAGAGCAAAGGAGGATGTGGCAGCCGAGGTTGTAAGCATTATTGCAAATGCGGTAAAAGAAGCGGACCCGTCCATGAAGGTTTTTTCGTACTCCTGGGCTTGGGAACGGGTGCTCGACATGAAGCAGACCGAAAACCTAATCAAACAACTGCCTCAAAATGTGATTTTGTTAAATGTCAGCGAAAACTGGATGGATTATGAAATCGCAGGCACCAAGGGCAATGTTATTGACTATACCTTAAGCATGCCCGGCCCGTCAGAGTGGTCCAAGCACACTTGGGCATTTGCAAAAAAATGTGGCTTGGAAACTGCCGCAAAGGTGCAGATTAACAATTCCTGGGAATGCTCCAGCGCGCCGTTTTTACCTGTTTATGATTCGGTGCTTGAGCATGTGGAAAACCTAAAAAAAGAAAAGGTCAGCCACATCATGCTGTCCTGGACATTGGGCGGATATCCCTCCGATAACATCAAAATTGCAACATCTGCATTTTTTGAGGATGAAAATGACGACGGCGATGCTTACCGGACAGTTCTTCAAAATAGCTACGGCAAATACGCAGATACCGTAAAAAAAGCGGCAACCCATTTCAGTCAGGCGTTTAGGGAATTCCCATTCTCCTGTGCGAGCATGTATTACGGACCGCAGAATGTGGGAACGGCAAACCTGATGTACAGTAAGCCCTCAGGCTTTACCGCGACCATGACCTGCTATGCATACGATGACCTGGATACCTGGAGAAGCGGTGCATATTCCGAGGAAGTGTATGAGAATCAGTACAGATTGCTTTGTGAAAAGTGGGAAAAGGGTCTTGAAGAACTTAGAGAGATGCCGACCTGCGAATTTTCCGACATGGCGCTTTATGGCTATACCTTCTTTAAATCCTCTTACAATCAGGTGCGTTTTATCCGCATCCGTGAAAAGGAAGAATATAAAACCGAGTGCGTAAGTATTTTAAAGGATGAAATCAACCTTGCAAAAACCGCTTACGAAATTATGAGCCGGAACAGTGCCGTAGGGTATGAGGCGGCAAACCACTATTATGTGAACAAAACCATGCTTGCCGAAAAAATCGTATCCTGCACCGCAATGCTCAAAGATTTTGAATAACAACAAAAAGCAGACATATGCCTTGTGTCTGCTTTTAATATGTAAAGAAAATTTTATAAAATGCTTGACATGGGATTAAAATTGTGGTATATTTAACTGTAATTAAAGGCGTTGACGAAGAGTGCTTTAGGTATTAAACCTTTAAGAGAAGTGGCGGTTGGTGCAAGCCATAGGGGAGAGCTTAAGGTTGTAGCTTCTGAGCCGGGAGGAAGAAAGTTTTAAAAATGAGTAGAACCTCTCCGTGATTGCTGCGTGAATGCATATTGAGCTGTTAGGCTCTGAAGAGTGGCGAAATTTTTTCGCAATTTGAGTGGTACCGCGGGTGATAAGCACTCGTCTCAAAGGTTTTTACTAAGTACTTTGAGGCGAGATTTTTTTTGCCTCGGAAAAGGAGAAAGTTGGTATTATGGTAAACTCAAGAGATGTAAACTTAAAAATTCTCGAAATGGCGCAGCGTATCCGTGAACTGCGCGAAATTGAAAACTACACACCGGAGGAAATGGCTGAAAAAACCGGTATTACCGCCGAAGAGTATTTAAAATGCGAAAACGGCGAAACCGATTTGAACTTTGCCTTTATCTACCGCTGTGCGGCGGCACTTCGTGTTAACGTAACCGATATCATCGAAGGCTACAGCCCGAATCTTAAATCTTACACCGTTACCCGTGCAGGTGCAGGTCAGCAGATTGCAAAGGCACACGGCATGGTGTATCATAACCTGGCATACGCCTTTAAAAACCGTATTGCAGAGCCTTTGTATGTAGTAAGCTCGTATGACGAAGCGGCACAAAGCCGCGACATTGAGCTGACCACCCATACAGGTCAGGAGTGCGATATTGTTATTGAAGGTCATCTTATGGTGCAGGTGGGTGAGCACAAGGAGGTGCTCGGCCCCGGTGACAGCATTTACTACAACAGTGATACGCCTCATGGTATGATTGCGGTAAACGGCAAGGATTGTGCCTTTTATGCGATTGTTTTGCGTGCAGATACCGATATTTCGGAAAATGCAAGCACCGATATTGTAAAGACTGAAGAAATCATCGGCTCGGTACACAGAGATACCAAGGACAGAATTTATCATAAATTCATTGATATTGAAGAGGATGCCCAGGGCACACCCACATCCATCACCTTCAAAAACGAAGACAAATTCAACTTTGCCTTTGATTTGGTAGACGAGCTTTCCAAACGCGAGCCTGAAAAGCTTGCTATGCTCCACATTTCCAAGGACCATGAGGAAAGACCGTTCACCTTTACCGATATGCGCCGTCTTTCCAGCCAGTGCGCAAACTATTTTGCATCTCTTGGCATTAAAAAGGGCGACAGAGTTATGCTTGTGTTAAAGCGTCACTATCAGTTCTGGATAGCAATGCTTGGCTTAAACAAGCTAGGTGCCATCGCAATTCCTGCGGTAGCACAGCTGCATGAGCATGATTTGGAATACAGATTTAACGCTGCAGGCGTCAGCGCTATTGTTTGCACCGCAGACGACGGTGTGGCAGACTTTGTAGACGCGGCACAAAAGAACAGCCCCACCTTAAAAATCAAAATGATGGTTGGTGGTGAAAAAGAGGGTTGGAAGAACTTTGATGAAGACTACAAACGTTTCTCTACCCATTTTGAGCGTACGGCAGATTCTCCCTGCGGTGACGATACCATGCTGATGTACTTTACATCGGGTACATCCGGCTATCCTAAGATTGCAACTCATAACTATAAATATCCCTTAGGGCATTTCCATACCGCGAAATACTGGCATAATGTAGACCCGGACGGCTTACACTTTACCATTTCGGATACCGGTTGGGCAAAGGCAATGTGGGGTAAGCTGTATGGTCAGTGGCTTTGCGAAGCAGCAACCTTTGTGTATGATTTTGACCGCTTTGATGCGGCAGATATTTTGCCCATGTTTGCAAAATATCAGATTACAACCTTCTGTGCACCTCCGACCATGCTCCGTATGATGGTAAAACAGGATATATCCAAATATGATTTTTCCTCTGTTAAGCATATGTCTACTGCGGGCGAAGCTTTAAATCCCGAAGTATATCGCCAATTTGAAAAGGCAACCGGCTTGCAGATTAAAGAAGGCTTTGGTCAGACAGAAAGCACCATGATCATCGGTAACCTTATCGGTAAACCGCACAAAATCGGTGCAATGGGTAAGCCGGCTCCCATTTACAAGGTTGAACTGCATGATGCGGACGGCAACCAGGTAAAAACCTCTGAATCGGGCGAAATTGTTATCAATGTTAAGGACGGTGCACCTTGCGGTCTGTTTACCGGCTACTATGGTGATGAAGAAAAGACCAAAGAGGTTTGGCACGACGGTTATTATCATACCGGTGACGTGGCATGGCGCGATGAAGATGGATATTTCTGGTATGTAGGCCGTGTGGATGACGTTATCAAATCCTCCGGTTACCGTATCGGACCCTTTGAAATCGAAAGTGTTATCATGGAACTGCCGTATGTTTTAGAATGCGGTGTTTCGGCTGTACCTGATGAGGTTCGCGGTCAGATTGTTAAGGCAAGTATTGTGCTTGTAAACGGCAAAGAGCCTTCCGATGACCTGAAAAAAGAAATTCAGAACTATGTTAAGGAAAAGACTGCACCCTACAAATATCCCAGAATTGTAGAGTTTAAAGAAAGTCTGCCCAAGACCGTAAGCGGTAAAATCCAGAGAAATAAACTTTAATACAAAAAAGACAGCTTTTGCAGTTGCAAATGCTGTCTTTTTTTGGTATACTTATTCTGTTAATAGCAGAAAGGGATTTTTGATATGATAAACAGCGTTTGTTATGCAAATAAAATTGTTTTGTACTGGGATTTGCCCGAGAATTTTGAAGAGGGTAACCGTTATTTCGTTTATAAGAATGGAGAAAAGGTAGCTGAAACTCAAAAATGTCACCTGGAAATGGATGACCTTTTGCCGACAACCGAATATAGCTTTTCGGTTGAAATGGTCGGAAAAAATACTTGCACGGTGGGCAACACGGTTTGTGTTACCGAGGCTGAAAAAGAAAGAATTGATATAACCAAACCGCCATACAACGCAGTAGGGGACGGCAAAACCTTGAATACCGAAAAAATTCAGGCGGCAATTGATGCCTGTAAAGAAAATCAGGTTGTGTATATACCGGCAGGAGATTTTATGACCGGTTCACTGTTTTTACATTCTGATATGGAACTTTATATTGAAAAAGACGGAATTTTACACGGAACCTGCGAGGTAAAGGATTACGAGCCGAAAATCAAAAGTCGGTTTGAGGGACACGAAATGATGTGCTATGCGAGCCTTTTGAATATAGGTAAGTTGGATCGGGATGGCGGTTTTAATTGTTCTAATGTAAGAATCAGCGGCAAAGGTACTGTTTGTGGTGGTGGCAGAACGCTTTCAGACAATGTAATTGATGTGGAAACCGTTCTTTTAAAAGACTATCTTGCATCCCTCGGGAGCAAAATTGAAGAGTGCGAAACGGCAACCACCATTCAGGGCAGAGCAAGACCGAGACTTATCAATATAAGCTGTGCACAAAATATTACCATTGCGGGCATTACTGTTATGAACGGAGCCAGCTGGAATGTACATATGATTTATTCGGACAACATAGTGACCTTCGGCTGTATGTTTCTCTCGAAAGGCGTGCATAACGGAGACGGGTGGGACCCCGATTCTTCCACCAACTGCACGCTGTTTGGTAGCGAATTTTTCACCGGCGATGACGCAGTTGCAATCAAATCCGGCAAAAATCCGGAAGGAAACGTAATCAACCGTCCCGCAGAACATATCCGGGTGTTTGATTGCATCAGTCATTTCGGACACGGGATTACAATCGGAAGCGAGATGTCGGGCGGTGTAAAGGATGTTCGTATCTGGAACTGTGATATGGGCAATTCCCTTTACGGTATCGAAATCAAAGGCACAAAAAAAAGAGGCGGCTATGTCCGGGATGTTCATGTAAGCTATTCTAAAGTGTGCAGAGTGTTGATGCATTCGGTGCTTTATAATGATGATGGCGAAGCTGCACCTGATGTACCGGTGTTTGAAGATTGTACATTCGAAAATATGACCCTGACTGCCAAGGCGCGCAACAGTAAAGACGAAATAGAATATTGCGGAGCCATTGAGCTTTCGGGCTTTGATGTGCCGGGTCACTATATAAAAAATGTAAAGTTTAAAAATATTTGCATTGATAACGGCGAAGACAGCAGACGACAGACCATCTGTTTACAATGCTTAGAGAACGTAAGTTTTGAGAATATCAGCTGTCGTTAATTTAGATGATAGAATGAAAAAAGTTATTGTGATACTTTTATGTTTGCTGTTGCTTTTTGTGGCAGTACGCATTGGGACATCGGTATATGAAAACCACACCCGGGGAACAAAAATAAATGAAACGCTTATAGAGGAAACAACATGAGGAAAAATAAAATTATGATAGCGACTCTTGCGGCAATCGCAACGCAGGTGATATTCGGCTTCAGCTTTATGTTTACGAAAATTGCACTCCGGTATGCATCACCCTTTACTGTAATTGCAGACCGCTATATTATAGCTCTTGCAGGGCTTACACTTGTGGTGCTGTTTTCACGCAGAAAAATTAAAATCAATAAAAATATATGGAAGGTTGCTCTGATGGCGATTTTTCAACCTGTTTTGTATTTTCTGCTGGAAACCTACGGCATTAAGCTGACCACTTCGGCATTTTCTTCTGTAATCATTTCACTTACGCCGGTGGTTACCGTGTTGCTTGGTATTTTCTGTCTGCGCGAAAAGCCTGTATTTACCCAGTATGTGTTCATGCTTTTGTCGGTGGCAGGGGTGGTTCTTTTGTCCTGTGAAGGGCGGTCGGATGGGGTAGTGACCTTAGCAGGGGTGCTCTGCCTTTTCGGGGCGTTGCTTTCAAGCTCTGTGTACATGATTCTGTCTCGTAAGCTTTCCGCAGAATATTCGGCATTTGATCGAACCTATGTCATGGCGGTGGTCGGTACTGTGGCTTTTGTGATGCTGGCGCTGTTGGAAAACAGACATGCACCATTAAACCTGGTTCGTCCTTTTATGCAATTGCCTTATATGCTTTCTCTGCTGTATCTTGGTGTTTTATCCTCGGTAGTGGCGTTTTTGTGTCTGAATTTTGCAAGCTCGCATCTGCCGGTCGCAAAAACAACCGTTTTTTCGGGACTGAATATGCTGGTTTCGGTATCGGCAGGCATTTTGTTTCTGCAGGAGCCATTCTCTTGGGAGACTGCCGTTTCGGCAGTTATGATTTTGGTTGGTGTATGCGGCGTGCAAGTTGTGAGCGTCGAAAAATGCAAAAAATAAAGAAAAAAACGAAAAAAACACTAAATTTTGAAATTGTGCTTGACAAAACTTGCATTTTGAGGTAAAATTGAATTACTATTATGTTTGGAGGTTTTTACCATGAAAAAATTATTATGTATTGCGCTTGCGGCTTTGATGTGCCTCGGCCTCGTAGCATGCGGCGGAAACGAAGCAGATTATGTCATTGCAACTGACAAAGGCTTCAGTCCTTTCGAATTCCAGGATGCTGACGGCAACATTGTTGGTATCGACATGGATATCTTAGCAGCAATCGCTGAAGATCAGGGCTTTACCTATGACTTGCAGTATGTTGGCTGGGATGCAGCAATCGCAGCTTGCCAGGCTGGTCAGGCTGACGGTATGATTGCAGGTGCTTCTATTACCGAAGAAAGAAAGAACAGCGGTTGGATTTTCTCTGACGGTTACTATGATGCAACTCAGGGTATGGCTGTTGCAAAGGATTCTGATATCAAAGGCTTTGAAGATATGAAGGGCAAAAAGGTTGCTGTTAAAAACGGTACCATGAGTAACGAATATGCTGAAAGCATTAAAGACGAATATGGCTTTGAAGTTGTAACCTTCTCTACTTCTCCTGATATGTATCAGGCTGTTGAAGGTGGTCAGGTTGATGCGTGCATGGACGATACACCGATTTTGAAGTACAGCATCAAAACAGGTGATCTGAACATGAAATTTGTTGAAGGTACTGAAAATGATCCCGCACAGTATGGTATGGCAATTTTCGATGATGCAAATCAGGAATTGATTGACCGCTTCAATGCAGGTTTGAAGAACATCCGTGCGAGCGGTGAATACGATAAGATTATCGCTAAATATCTCGACTGATAAAAACAATATTAAAAAGGGCATTGCTTCGCCGATGCCCTTTCAATTCATGTATAGGGGGATTTTGACTCCATGAACCAAATCATAAATACCTATGGGTCGTTACTTTTATCTGCAATGGGACAGACGTTGCTCCTCGCACTTTGCGGATTGCTTTTCGGCTGTATTTTGGGCATTGTGTTCGGCCTGATGAGTGTCGTAAAAAGCAAGGTCTGCAGAGTGATTTCAGCGGTCTATGTGAATTTAATCCGCGGTGTTCCTATGATTGTACTGGCATTTTTCGTGTTTTACGGTGTTCCGTACGGCTTAAGAACCATGTTTGATGCGCGGTTTGTTTTAACTGCGTTGCAGGCGGGTACAATCTGTCTTGCATTAAACTGCGGTGCATATATGTCTGAAATTATCCGCGCTGGTATTCAGTCTATTGATCCGGGCCAGATGGAAGCGGCAAGAAGTCTTGGACTTTCTTACTGGCGTTCGATGTTCCGTGTTGTATTGCCTCAAGCAATTAAAAACATGATCCCGAGTATTGTAAACCAGTTTATTATAACCTTAAAGGATACCTCCATTCTTTCGGTTATCGGTTTCCCGGAGCTTGTAAACAAAGCACAGAACGTTATCGCAATTACATTTAAATCTTTTGAAACCTGGGCTATTGTAGCGGTTATGTATCTGGTGGTTATTTTAACTCTCCAGCAGGTTGCAAAAATGTTGGAAAGGAGACTCAGCCGTGGCCGTTAATCGTAATGAAATTAAAATCCATGTAGAGGATTTGCATAAAAAATTCGGAAAACTGCACGTGTTGCAGGGAATTTCCACAGATATTTACGAGGGTGAAGTGGTTTGTGTTATCGGGCCGTCCGGCTCTGGTAAATCCACATTTTTACGTTGCCTGAACATGCTGGAGGAATCCACCTCCGGTGTGATTGAAGTACACGGTCAGCAAATCAATCAAAAGCATGCAAATATCAATAAATTCCGAGAAAATATCGGTATGGTATTTCAGCATTTTAATTTGTTTGCCAATATGAACGTGCTCAGGAACCTGATGCTGGCACCTGTTGACTTGAAAAAAGCAACTAAGGAAGAAGCGAAGGAAAAAGCCATGGAACTTCTGGAAATGGTTGGTCTTTCGGATAAAGCGGAAAGTTATCCTTCACAGCTTTCGGGCGGACAAAAGCAGCGTGTGGCAATTGCCCGCGCCCTTGCCATGAATCCCGATATCATGCTGTTTGACGAGCCTACAAGTGCGCTTGACCCTGAAATGGTCGGCGAAGTACTTGCCATTATGAAACAGCTTGCCAAAGAGGGTATGACCATGGTTGTGGTTACCCACGAAATGGGCTTTGCAAGAGAGGTTGCAGACCGGGTTCTTTTTATGGATGAGGGCGTAATTATAGAAGAGGGAACACCCGAAGAGATTTTTAACAATCCCAAGCATCCCAGAACCATTGACTTTTTAAATAAAGTTTTATAAAACGAAACGAAACCTGAAAAGGTTTCGGTATATAGTCTAGATTTAGTAGGATGAGCC
Organism: Clostridia bacterium; assembly: GCA_017410375.1. NCBI lineage: Bacteria > Bacillati > Bacillota > Clostridia > Clostridia bacterium. The sequence continues at coordinate 15,848 of JAFQQW010000017.1, forward strand.
TTTTCCCCAGATTGCAGGGTTAAGGCTCATTTTTATACCTGAATATAGTGTTTTATGGTTGATTCGTAGTGGACAGTTTGAAGATTTTTTGAAAAATATCGTTGAAAGATTTCAGTTGTGATAAGGATTTTTGTGTTATATGTGTCCAAGATTAAAAATTGTTCATGGTTATTTACTTTTCTGGTAATTTGTGATAAAATATTAGTATAAGATGATGAAAGAGTTAGACAAACTTGAATTTGTAGGTGTGAATGATGAAAACTTTATATATGATTGGTGGCACTATGGGAGTTGGAAAAACAACTGTGTGCCAACAGCTCAAACAGGATTTACCGAATAG
>JAFQQW010000018.1 GCA_017410375.1 Clostridia bacterium
GCCTTCTGGTAACCCCAAACCGCGATGCAACGCGGTTTGGGCTCAGTTTGTCCATTCCAAACATTTTTTCCTATTCCCTAAAAAAGGGCTGTAATAAATTTACAGCCCCTTTTTATCATCTGTGTAGGGGATTCTTCGCAAAACTTTGGGTCGATAGTGTAGGGGCAGTTCACGAATATCCCCTACAAATTTGTATGGCAACAAATTTTAAAAGAAAAAGGCACGCGAAGCGTGCCACTCGCCAAAAGTATTACTTGTAAACTTTTGGCGAAAGCGACAAGACAGAACAAAAAAAGAACAAGCTCGCAGAAAATGCGAGCTTGTGATAAATAAGTTCTTGTCTTGGAGCAAATTACAGAACACGAACGCGAACAACACCATCAATTGCTTCCAAAGAAGCCTTAACGCCGTCTGCCGCAGAATCAACATCCAAAATGGTGTAAGCATAATCACCCTTGTTCTGGCTGATCATGTTTGCAATGTTGATGTTTGCATTGGCAAAAGCGGTGGTAATCTGGCTGATCATGTTCGGAACGTTTTTATGCAATACGCATACACGAACATCAGAAGAACGGGGCATAGAGCAGTTGGGATAGTTCACGGAATTTACAATGTTACCGTTTTCCAAATAATCCTTAACCTGCGCACAAGCCATAACTGCACAGTTATCTTCCGATTCTTCGGTGGAAGCACCAAGATGCGGAATTGCAACAACATTTTTAACATCCAACAAAGAAGCATCCGGGAAGTCGGTTACATATTTTGCAACCTTACCGCTTTCCAAAGCAGCAAGCATTGCTTCATTGTCCACAAGCTTATTTCTGGAGAAGTTTAAGATACGAACGCCGTCTTTCATAATATCGAACTGGTCTTTTGCAACCATCTTTGTTGTGGTCGGCAACAAGGGCAAATGCAAGGTGATGTAATCACTGTTTGCATAAATTTCGTTGATATCGGTTACATGCACGATAGAACGGGACAAATGCCAAGCCGCATCTACAGAAATGTAGGGGTCATAACCCAAAACGGTCATGCCGAGGCTTTTAGCTGCGTTTGCAACCATAACACCAATGGCACCCAAGCCGATAACACCCAGGGTTTTGCCCTGAATTTCACAGCCTGCGAAAGCACTTTTTCCTTTTTCAACCAGCTTTTCAACCGCATCGCCTTCGGGCTTTAAGGTTTTTGCCCAGTCAATGGCACCTGCAATATCGCGGGAAGCCATGAACAAGCCTGCAATTGCCAGTTCCTTAACCGCATTTGCGTTTGCACCGGGGGTGTTGAACACAACAATACCCTTTTCCTTATAATCATCGGACGGGATGTTGTTGGTACCTGCACCTGCACGGCCTACTGCGAGCAAGGATTCCGGAACTTCCATGTCATGCATGGCAAAGCTGCGAAGGATAATACCTTCAGGATTTTTGCAATCGTCGGAAATGTTGTAGTTTGCATCAAACTTGTCAAGACCAACCTTTGCAATTTTGTTTAAAGTTAAAATGTTATACATTTGAAATTGCCTCTTTTCTAAAAAAACTTACGCGTTTTCTTCTTCAAATTTCTTCATGAAAGCAACCAAAGCTTCAACGCCTTCTGTGGGCATTGCATTGTAAATGCTTGCTCTCATACCGCCAACACTTCTGTGACCCTTAAGGTTTTTAAAGCCGGCAGCGTCTGCTTCTTTGCAGAATTTCTTGTCTAAATCTTCGTTGCCTGTTACAAAGGTAACGTTCATCATGGAACGGAATTCTTTGTCAGCGCAGGGCTTAAAGAGTTTGGAAGAATCTAAGTAATCGTAAAGAATCGCTGCTTTCTTTTCGTTAATCTTCTTCATTTCTTCTAAGCCGCCAAGACCTAAAATCCATTTATAAACCAAACCTGCAACATAAATTGCATAGCAGGGAGGTGTGTTGTACATAGAATCGTTATCTGCCATTACCTGCCAGTTGAGCATGGTGGGGATATCTTCTCTTGCAGAACCCAAAAGGTCTTCTCTTACGATGACAACGGTAAGACCTGCGGGCGCCATGTTCTTCTGTGCACCTGCATAGATAACACCGAACTTGGTTACGTCAACCGGTTCGGAAATAATGCAGGAGGACATGTCTGCAACCAAAACCTTATCACCGATGTTCGGAACTTCAGGATATTTGGTACCGAAAATGGTGTTGTTGTAGCAAACATGTACATAGTCTGCATCTTCACGAACCATATCGGGGGTGATTGTAGGTATGTAAGCGAAGATTCTGTCCTTAGAGCTTGCAATGCACTTTGCATCGCCGTACTTCTGACCTTCTTCATATGCCTTTTTGGAGAACTGACCGGACACAACATAATCTGCCTTGCCGTTCTTTAAAAGGTTTAAGGGAACTGCTGCAAACTGGGTGGAAGCACCGCCCTGCAGGAAAAGAACCTTGTAGTTATCGGGAATGCTCATCAGCTTACGCAGATTCTGTTCTGCTTCCTTGATGATTTCATCATAAACGGCACTGCGGTGGCTCATTTCCATAACGCTCATACCGCTACCGTTATAATCCAACATTTCATCTGCGGCGGTCTTTAATACTGCTTCGGGGAGCATGGACGGACCTGCCGAAAAATTATACACTCTGCTCATGATAAAACCTCCAAAAAATTTATTTACATTATATAATACCACAAATTTCCCGAATAGTCAAATGTTTTTAATATTTTTTTAAAATAATTATTTTTTTATCCAACTTGAAATTTTTTTACAAGAAAAAGGTACTGATTTACTATAAAAATGCATCCGGATGTGTTATAGTAGAATCAGGCAATAGTTTATAAAAAGGAAAGGATGAAACACATGAAAAGAAGTATTGCACTTTTACTGTGTCTGGTGCTTGTGCTGAGCATTCTGCCTTTTACCGCATTTGCGGCGGCAGATTTACCGCAGCCGACCAAAACCAACATGGTTTTCAGAGAGGGTTACACCTATTATGTAATCTCCCCCGACCTGATTACCGACAAGGGTTACTGGATTGACAGTACCGACACCCAAAACAGCTTCCGCCCGACGGTTATGCATGCCAAGGGCTCGGGAGAAAAGGCAAATGTAAGCTTTAAAGTTCCGAAGGATGGGTATTATTTTGTTTATGCCCATTCCCGTGATTATGCAACCAATAAGCCTGCAAGCCGTACCTTTGATATTGAAGTAGACGGGGAAAAGATGGGTACCTATGCAACCCACAAAACCGAAGGCTATGCCTGGGAAAAGAGAACAAGTCCCAGAATCAAGGCGGGCGAGCATACCATGTCCTTTGTGAAAAACAGCTCGCATGCCCGTTTTGACATGATTTTGGTTACCAATGACCCTGATTTTATCCCCGAAAACACCGAAGATGCGCTAAACAACCTGCAAAACAATTATCTGTTTGATGCTTCCAAGGTTGAAATTGTAAAAGAGGATAAGCTAATCGGCAGACCTGCTTCCGAAATTGCTGTAAAGTTCAATGACGAATGGATGCAGTTTGATGTAGAACCTACGCTGATGAACGACCGTACCATGGTGCCGTTCAGAGCGATTTTTGAAGCACTTGGCTGTACCGTTAGCTGGAACGACGATACCCAGACCGCATCGGGCAACCGTAACGGTGTGAAAATTGACCTGCCCATCGGTGAAAATATCGCGATGGTAAACGGTCAGGGTCAAAGCTTAGACCAGCCTGCCGTTGTGGTAAACGACAGAACTTTAGTTCCGCTCCGCTTTGTATCCGAAGCTTTGGATGCAGACGTTGAATGGGACGGCGACAGCAATACCGTATTTATCTATGCGATGATTCCGAAGGAAACGGTTTTCCTTACCACCAAATCCTTCACAGAAGTAGGTACCTGGACCATTACAGGTATTGACGGTACACTCACTACCCAGGGTTTGTATGGTACTACCCCCGGTGGTTTGGGTGCAACCGAAGAGGATGCGGATGCTTCCAACACCAAGCCTGCTATGGCACCTTTCTCTTTGACAAAAGACGGTACCTATAATGTTTGGGTGCGTGCAAGAGACTATGCGGCAAACAAACCGGGTTCCCGTTTCTTCCAGATTGGTTTTGACAGCAATCCTATGCTTGAACAAAAATTTGGTACCCACGGCGCAGAAGGCTTCCAGTGGGTGCTTGCAGGCCCTGTGCAGTTTAAAGCAGGCGAGCATAAGTTCTATCTGTATGACACTTCCGGCTTCTATGCAAGATGCGACTCTGTTTTAATTACAGAGGATTTGGAATACATTCCTGCCGAAAGCTATGACGGCATGCTGCAGACCGCATTTCCTTATGTAAAGGATGCACTGGCAGCAACAGGTAAATTCCCGCAGTATGCAAGAGAGCAGGCTGTACCTACCGATTCTTATTCCATTGAAAACGAGCACACGAAAGTTGTGTTCTATAAAGTGCCTACCTCTAAAGGTCAGGTTGTACAGAACGAAATCTATAATAAGGTAGACGGTGCCTGGGTGAAAACCAACGGCAGAGAAGAACAGCTCGGCTATCTGGTGATGCACGCAAACAAGGCTTCCGTAGAGGAATCCCAGAATCTGCTCGTTCTGCAGGCTGAATACAGCTACAAGGGTAAAAACGATGCGGTTATGACCTCCAACCCCTACACCGCAGGTGCAGGTCTGTGGATGGTGCCCGATGACTATATTGCAGACGGTAATAAGGTGACTTTGTACTTCCCTGCAAACGAATATGGTACAATGACCGCAACCTGGACCTTAGATGACAACACTTCTGCAAAGGTTTCGGTAGACATGACCTTTGCCAAGGACGGCTACTATTCCATCGGTGCCTTTGAAGGCGACGAATTAGATGTAGACGATGTGGAATATGTGCTGGCGCCCTTCAGATACCAGTATAAGAGAATTCCGGAAAATCCTGAGCTTTTGAGCGAAATGTATCTGTTTACCCCCATGGGCACCTACACCCTTTACGAAAATAACAAATATACACAAAAAGCGGTTACAAAAGGTGTTGTGGCTGAACCCGGCTGGATTCCGGTGCGTTGGGTAAAAAGAGACATGAGCCTGTTCGGTATGACCGTTAAGGGTCAGAACAACATGCCCCAGGGCGGTCTGTTTGCCCCCATTATGGGTAACGAAGACTCCAAAATGGCGGCAGGCGATACCTATAACATGCAGTACCGCGTAGTCAGCGAGGTTTCGGACTGGTTTGAAAACTACGAAAATGTGGTAACCAATCTGTTTGACGTAACCGACTACAGAAAGAACTACAGCGTATCCTTAAACCAGGCGATTTTCAACACCCGTGACCTTATGACGGACGACGAATTCGGTGGTTGGGATCCCATTGATAAAGCACATTACAACATCGAGGGTAAGCACGTAACCTCTACCGGTAACTCCATGCAGGCTCTGCAGGATTACCTGCTCACTGAGGATGCGGATATGCTGGAAAGAAGAACCATTCCGACCTTAGCAAACACCCTTACAAGAAAAGAAATTCACTTTAACCGTACCGGTATCGTAGGCGGCGGTACCTACTGGGCACAAAAGACAGGCCCTGACCCGATTGGCACACCCATCGCAGGCTTTAATGCAAACGTAATGGGCGGTATGTATGAAATGACCCACGGTGCGATTCCGTTCCTGCATGAATATACCATTGAAAAGGGACAGACCGAGGTAACCAATTCCTACGGCTCTATCGCATCCTTTGCCAACGACCTTTCCATGTACAAATATACCGGCGAACAGAAATATTTGGACACTGCAATTCAGAAAGCAGACAAATATCTGGCTGAAGAAGTGTATGCAGAAGATACAGAGCTTCCTAACTGGGAAAAATTCATTTATATTTCTTATTATCCCAACCTTGCATCTTTGATTGACATTTATGAAGTGACCAAAGATAAGAAATATTTAGATGCCGCAGAATATGTGGCACAATGGATGTCTACAGGTCTTTGGGTACCCGGTGTGGACGGCACAAGAAAAACAGACCCGTTCTGGGTAAACGATGTAAATGAAATTGTAGGCGAAAATCCCACATACGATAATCCGCAGAGCAACTGGGAGGGTGCATTGCACAGACGTCTCGGTGGCTTGACCGTGGAAGAAGCGACCGAAAGCAACAAGATTATTTCCAACCTTCATAAGCAGGTAGAGGGCTGGGTGCCTTCAAGAGTAGGCTTAGGTATTGAACAGGCGTCCACCTTCAAGGGCGGTAAGCACATTATTATGCAGTCGTTTGTAGGTGATTTCATGAAGCTTGCAGGCTATACCGGCAACGACTACTATGCAACCATCGCAAGAAATGCCATGATTGGCAGATTCAGCACCTATGCAGGTTACTACCGTTCCAACTTCATGACCTATGACCAGGAAACCGACTACGGCAGATACGGTCCCGATGAAACCGGTATGTACTGGCATCATATTCCGCCGTACCTTGCAATGCTGGAAGAATTCTTAATCAACCAGGCATTTGCATGGTCGAACACAAACATTCACTTCCCGTCACTCCGTCAGCAGGGTTATGCATACTTTAACTCCAACCAGTACGGTCACGAGCCGGGCAAATTCTATGACGAAAACGATATGTGGCTGTGGATTGACGAAGGTATCATCAATCCCGACTCCATTCAGGTAGACTGGATTGCAGCTAAAAAAGATGGCGTTTTAGGCTTGGCGCTCATGAACGAAGAGCATGCAGACCTTACCACCACCATCACTTTAGGCGATAAAGTGCCGGGTGGTGCATCCTACAGCGGTACAGCAACCCTGTATGATGAAAACGGCAAGGCAGGCACGATTGAGGTTACAAACGGTGCGTTCACCGTAACCCTTCCCAAGCAGGGCTTAATGGCAGTTAAGCTGAACATCCCCGGCGTAAAGAAGCCCTCTTACGCAAACATCAACTATGAAGTAACCGGCGCAGACATCGGTGCAACCGTTTATGAACATGTAAACGGCAGAGCATACGCATTACAGATGTCGGGTGACAACTACTATGCATACGTTTATGTAACCGATATGGGTGCAGACGTCATGGAAGCTTATAAGAAAGCAACCGGCAACCCCGGCTCTGCAGCAGACGTAAAATCCTTAACCATGACCTACAGCATTGGCGACGGTAAAGAACAAACCGTAACCACCTCTCAGTATCCCTTTGAATTTTTAATCAAGGTGGATGATGTGACAAAACAGTTTAACTACAAGCTGTCTGTAACCAAGACCGACGGCACGGTAGAAAGCCGCGGCGAAGGTTTACTGAAATCAGTTATGAATCCCACCTATAAAGAAGGTGGCAATTACGGCCCCGTGGCATTGGAATTTGAACCCATTACCTATACCCTCCAGACCAAGGGCAGAGGTGCGAACAACTGGAGATACATTATTCCGCCCGATTTGTTCCCCTTTGAAGAAATCACCGACGGTATGTTAAAGGGCATTAAGGTGAAAGCAACCTATGTGAACAAATCCGACCCGACCGATGTACGCGTGTTAGACAGCGAAATTACCGATAACCAATTCCGTTCGGATGGTAACATCACCCTCTCCATTGCGGCAACCGATGAAGTGAATCTGAAAAACCCCGACGGCTCGCTGTTCGACGATTCCAAGTACGATGTTGTGGCAGAATTCAGACCCATGAATGACGCAGGCGGTGCAGGCAAGCTGGAATTTAAGCCTGTTACCTACACCATCCAGACCAAGGGCAGAGGTGCCAACAGCTGGAGATATATCGTTCCGCCCGATGTGTTCCCCTTTGAGGAAATTACAGACGGAATGCTGATTGGCATCAAGGTTAAAGCGACCTATACTAATAAGTCAGACCCGAAAGATGTGCGCGTGTTAGACAGTGTTGTAACCGGCAACCAGCTCCGCACCGACGGCAACATCACCGTGGTGGTTGCCCCCAGCGATGTGGTGGGCTTAAAGAACCCCGACGGCACGGTGTTTGACGATTCTCAATACGAAATTGTGGCAGAATTCTCGCCCATGGATTAATAAAAAAAGGAACTGAGTGAAAGCTCAGTTCCTTTTTCAGCGTGTCGATAAACCTATCGACACGCTGTCAGAGTGCGAAAAAGGAAGTTATATTTTGTCAATTTGAATTCGTCGGCGTACAGAGGTACGGTAGAGTTCAAATTGACAAAAAGCAAGCAATGGAGCGGAATCCTCGA
>JAFQQW010000019.1 GCA_017410375.1 Clostridia bacterium
AACTTCGCCTCTCGACGTACCTTTGTACGCCTTCGGGTAACCCCAAACCGCGCTATATCGCGGTTTGGGCTCAGTTTGTCCATTCCAAACATTTTTTCCTATCCCCCAAAAAGGAGCTGTAATAAATTTACAGCTCCTTTTTTTGGGGAAAAATATTGTTGACAACTCAACAAATTTGTGTTATATTGTTTTTGTTGACAACACAACAAAAGGAGGACTCTTAAAAATGTTAAACCGTTTTGAAGTTTTTACAAAAGCTGTTTCTGTTTCTTACAAATGCATACAAAAAATTAAAAAATACGAAATGGATACCTTTGGATTAAAGGGTTCTCATGTGATGTGTCTGTTTAATTTGGGGCAGAACGAAAAAGGTCTTTCTGCCACCGAGCTGTGTAAAATCTGCCACTTAGACAAGGCTGCGGTTTCGAGAATTCTCCCTGCTTTGCAGGCTGAAGGCTATATTTATCCCGACATAAAGGGTGAACAAAAATACCGCATCAAATACCGTTTGACCGATGAGGGCAAAAAAATCGCCGATGCATTAAATCTTTTAATCACCAATGTTGTTACCCGTTGCGGCAGCGGACTGACCATCTCCGAGCGGGAAAACTTTTACAACAGCTTTGCTGTCATCACCAAAAATCTTTCAGAGTTTGTAAACGAAATGGAGAATAAATAAACAAAAGACCGCCGAAAGGCGGTCTTTTGTTTATTTGGTTAAAGGCGTTAATGTCTTTTCGGAGGATTTAACCGTTTTCCCGTTGATGACTTTTTCAACATAATAGGTAAAATCGGTTTTCGGGTCATCCACACGCACAATAAATTCAAAGGGTGCGTAGGTATCCTCTGTTGTTTCCCATTTTCCGTCCTTTTTGTAATGCAGAACGGCTTTGTCTGCTTCATCTAACATTTCGGTGATGTACACATACGCAAAATATTCGTCATCCGACATCTGCAGAATGTGCCCACCATCGGTTTCCCCGTCTTTGGGCATTACGGTCTGCTTGCCTGCCTGCTTTTCATTTACCTTTACATCCGCATAGCCCGGCTTGGAAACCGCATCACTTTTTACGGTGATGGCAACCAGCGATCTGCCCGGCACGGTGATTTCACCCCTGCCGTCTGTAATCTGCAGCTCGGTTTTGTTGCCCGACGCATCATAAACAGTCGCAACGCCACTAAAGCCTGCAAGCACATCCCCTAAGGTAAAGGTTGCGGTATGCGAAGCGGTATCTTCGTTCATAAATGCAAAGCCTGCCACGCCGTCTTTACGCGCGCCAATCCAGTCAAGCTGAACGTTGTCGGTCTGCATAACCCCCTCTTTTAACCACAGCCACATGTCTTTTTCGTCAAAGAATGTTCCGCTGCCGCTGCCGTACATACGGTTAGAGAAGTATGCATAGCCCATGTTGCGTACCGAGGGAAAATCAATTTGCTTGTCCGACCAGTTCCAGGCTTGTGTAAACAGGAAATCCTGCAGCATTGCCAGGAACGGTTGCATGTGATGCCAGTACAGACCCGTAATATCAGGTCCATTATACGCATAGTCCGGATTTTGCTGATACGCAAAGTAGTTGTTGTAGTAATAGCCCGTATAGGTAGAATGTCTGCCGATGATGGCATTTCTTGCATAGGTTTCAAAAATTTTCTCGCCCGAATACTCTGCAAGGCGCATTAAATCAGGTGCCCAGCAAGCCATAATCATATTGCCCGAGTCGTGCATGGTATAGGTAAAGGTCTGCTCCAAAGAAAGTCCTGCCCGGGATACTGCCCAGAACGGAACCGTTTCATCCTGCAGAGCTTCCAATCCTTCCGGATAGCCTGCTCTGAACCGCTTTTTGCCGTTCCAGGAAAGGTGATCATACCCATAATGGTTGTTCTTGGTATAATCAGCAGATACGGTATAGAGTTCCTCTCCGCTGTTGGGATAAATCCAGACGGTCGGCAACAGATTCTTTGCCGCACGGACTGCCGCGTCAATATACTTTTGCTCGTTTGTCACTTCATACAAATCAATCAGCCCGAAGAACTGGGGATAGAATTTGATGGCAATAAACATTTCTTCGTCGGTGGCAATACCGCGCGGTGCATCAATTTGCTTTTCAATAAACTTGTCTGCCTCTGTTTTTGCTCTTTCGAGGTATTCCTTATTGCCCGTGTAGCGGTACAGCCAGGTGTATTCCTGATAAAGCGGTGCACTGCCGTAGCTGTCTATGTTCTTTACACCATTGTCAATGCCGAGCGCTGAAAGCTGTGGCATAAGCCCCTGGCTCATTTTGTAACCACCGCCGAATACAGCACTGCCGTAGTTTCTGCAGGGATCACCAATGGCGCCCACACCGCCGTAAACCGCTTCTCCCTCAATATCGCCATTGTTGTAATGGAATCCGGGACGGGTAAGCAGATACGCAAGAGTCGGAATGGTTCTTCTCTCTAAGAAATCCTTGTCCTCGGTTAAAAGATAGGTAGACATAAATACCAAGGGATTGGACTGGGTCACCAAATTTTCCGCTTCGATATTGTAATAGCCCTTCTGATTGGTGTCCCACCCTGCATAATCATCGCCTGCTAAAGAAGTGGTATTGAAAATCGCATCGGTTAATGTGGATTTGAAGTTTTTACGGTAATCGGTAAGGTTATACACATCCAGAGCCAGATGCTCGTAAATGGGATACCACTCGCCCGGCTGTTCAATCAGACGGAAACGGATGCTGTAGCTGTCCCCTGCCTCCATCTTTGCATTTTCCGAGGTGAAAAGCGGTGCCGCAAGAGAGGGCTGTGCATTGCCCTTTACACTGGTGAGTGCCACACCGTATTCGGCATTTTTGTCCTTAGGCCAGCGGAGCGGTACACTCTCAGGCTCAACCGCAATGCCCAAAGACACCGTTTCTCCCTTTTCATTTTTAACTGTTTTAAGTGCCATAGGAATGGTGCAGTATGGCTCTGAAATAATCAAGCTTTCATCCGGAATCACCGTGCCGTTATAGCGGAACGGTGCAAACGCGTAAGAAAATTCCTTATGCTCGGGATTGGTCACCAGACTTGCAGTATAGAAGCCTGCCTGTTTTGGATTAAAAGTAAAGTCTACAATCGGCTCAGTTTCACCGTTTTTCAGCTCAACCGTAAAGGTTGCATCCGCATACCCGTTGGATGCCTTTAAAAGCACCTTGTTTTCGCTGAGCTTTTCAATTTCGGAAGGAATTAACCAGCTCGGGGTGCCAAGCTTATAAAGGTTACCCGTGTTAATCTGTGTGTCAACGCCATTTTTTGGGTAGGTAATCTGATACAACGGGAACTGTCCGGTGGTCCCTGCAAGTGAAGCATCGCTTGCGTAAAACAGCAATGCCGCCAACGGATTTTCCCGATCACTTACCGTTTTGCCGTTTAATGTAAAGGTCCGTTGAATCACCGTACCGCCCGAAGTGTTTACTGTATGAAAATCCATCTGCATTTTGTCGGATTTTATGGTGGTTACTGCTTCCGGGGCTTCATCCGTTTCCGCCCATAAGGGGTATATCGTGTCCTGATTCATATCCGAACCGAAAATGGTTGCAATCTCACGGATTTTGGCATACTCTTCGGGCGGGTTTTTCATTTTTACGTCGTCGGTAATGAAAATGCCGTCACAACGTGCATAGAATGTAGAAGTATCATGTAACGCAATTTCCAGCTCACCCTGCTGTAAATGCAACGGACCGATGCGCTCCCAGAAAAAGCCGGTCTGTCCATGCCGTCCCAAAGCCTTCGGGGCACGCATGCCGTTTAATTCCACCTCAAAAAAGCGACTGCCCTGCTGATTGGTGGCATAGTCTCTGGCATGTATAAACAGCTGATAATCACCCGTTTTGGGTATTTTTACGGTAACCCTTGCAGGCTCATAAACGCCTGTTTCGTCAGTAAGACCTTTAAGGTTTGCCCCTGCAAAGGCATTACCGCCCACCTGCGATTCCACCTGCCAGCTGCCGAATTCGTCTAAATTACGTACCGAAATAAACTGATTAAAGCCATCCTCTTTTTGCGTATTGATGTAAACGGTTTGGGTTTCATCCTCCCATTTCACCGCAGCACCTAACGATTCACTGATAAACCGTACCGGCACCATGGTTCTGCTGTTGATAAGCTGAGGCGGTACATCTAATGTCACATTTTTTCCGTTTACCGAGGCATTTTGGTCACCGATTCTTAAAATGACGGTGGTATCGCCCTTTATGCCTGTCACGGTCTGGGTTTCGTCCGCCCAGTATACATACGCCCCAAGCGCCTCAAAAATTCCCCGAAGCGGTACTAACGTGCGGTCATCCACCAGCGTCGCAGGCTGGTCGAATTTTAACAATACACCGTCTGTCACCACCGAAATTTCATCGGTACGCACAATCGGCTTTGCAGGAATGGTCATTTCGACATCTGCATTCGGGTCAACCGGACGGGGCTTTCCCTCGGGCACAGGCTTATCGGAAAGCTCCAGCAGGGTAAAGCGAATTGCGGAGTTTCGTATAGACCGCATAGCATCGCTATCCTTTTTAATTGCAGACACCGTGTCGTTGCCGTTACCCCAGAAATCATATTCACCTAAGGTCACCCATTCGGAATCGCCCGAAGTAAAGTCCACCACCACCGTATCTGTTTTATCTGCGTGGTTTATCGTATAGGTCTGGTCGTTCAAAGACCATTCGTGTACAGATTTAAAAATCTCCACCTTATATTTACCTGCAGGCATATAGGGAAGATATGTAAAAGAGTTGTCTTTTTTGGAGGCATAATAACTTCCGCTTCCGTCATAGCCGACTGCCGCGTTGCTAACGCTCCAAGCACCGTCATGCTTGCAGTAGAGCGGATTGCTTGCAGGAATCAGCATCACATCGCCAACCTTTTCCGGCTCCTTGATTTCGGGAATCTTTGCTGTCTCCTGCTCAAATTCAGGTTTTTCCCCAGGCTGAACTTCAGGCTTTACCGCCGGAATCGGCTCATTGATGGGTGCAATCAATTCAAAGGAAACCGCAAGCATTCGGGTGGCATAGTCCTCCTTAACGCCCGCCGCACGGGTCACCGAAATCCAATCGTCTCCGTCGCCCCAGAAATCATAGGTACCAAGCTCTACCCAACCGTTTTGCCCTGTGGTAAAATCCACCACCGCATAGTCGGTTTTGCCTCTGTGCACAATTTCAAACACCTGATTGTTTAAAGAATTCTGATGCACAACCTTATACACCGAAACCTTGTAGGTGCCCTGGGCAAAATGCGGTACCCACGAAGCTTCTGCCTCTTTCGAGGCATAGCGGGAAATACTGCCCTCGGGTCCCTGCAACTCTGCCTTCGTGGTTGTGCTCCAGCTTCCTGTTTCGGTATAATTTTCGTCTGCCGTGGTATACACAATTACATCTGCCGCCGTTGCAGGAATAACAAGCAGACTAAACACCATAACAAACAGTAAAAGATATGCTGTTTTTTTCATATATACACCCTCCTTTTTTATATTATAACACTACAATATACAAATGTCTATTGACAAAAGTGCTATTTTTTTATATAATTCTACCAAAGGCGGTGTAGGTTATGCAAATCGAATCGGTACAAATCGAATTTTTGTCCTGCGATGAATGGGTTGCCCCACCGGAAAAGCGACCGAAACAGGATCTGATTATATCCAAGGTTTCAAAGCGGTTTTCCATGGTGCAGAACAAAAGCAACTGCATGAAAACCCGCATCGTCGGCGGAGAGCTTCTGGATGTGCCAAAGGACGGATTTATTCTGTTTCCGCCGCAAACCATGCAGTATTGCTGTGTGCCAAAAGAGCATGTGCCTTCTGCACATATCCGCTGGTTGTATCTGGATGTGCTGATAAACGGCAAATACAGCTTAACCGACCTGTTTGAGCTTCCTTTTATGCTGCCCGAAGCACACATTTCAAAAATGAACGCGCATTTAGACGCACTTTCAGCTTTAAAGGACGACCCGAACCGACTTTGTCAGCGTCTTTCGGTGGCTTATAAAATCGTACAGCTCTTACTGGATGTTGCACAGCCTAAGCCTAAAATGGACAGCCATGTGCAAAAAGCAGTTTCGTACATCCGCACCTATTACAGTCAGCCCCTTACCGTTTCAAGGCTTGCGACGGTAGCAGGCATGAGCGAATCCAATTTTTTCAGGGCGTTCAAAAAGCAAACCGGTGTTTCACCTGTGACCTACCTGAATGACTATCGGCTTGTCAAAGCCTCGGTACTATTGGAAGTCACTAAAATGCGAGTGGGAGAAATTGCGTTACAGGTGGGCTTTAAAGAACAGTACTATTTCTCACGTCTTTTTTTAAGACGTTTTGGGGTATCGCCCCTTAAATACCGCAAAAACACAGAACGTCCGCTGCTATCAGACGGAAATTGAGGAGGATAAAAATGGAAGCACTTGGTTACTTTGAACTGTTTGTCATCGCGGTCGGCCTTTCCATGGACGCCTTTGCGGTGTCTGTGTGCAAAGGTCTTTCGGTTTCCAAATTGAAACTTCGGCACAGCCTGCTTGCAGGACTTTGGTTTGGCGGTTTTCAGGCTTTAATGCCTGCCATCGGCTATCTGCTTGGCGTGCAGTTTGAAAAATATATTGTGGCAGTAGACCACTGGATTGCCTTTTTACTGCTTTCCCTCATCGGTGGCGGTATGATTTTAGAGGCAAGAAAGCCCGACGAGGAACAAAACGCCTCCTTTTCCTTTTTGTCCATGCTTCCCCTTGCGGTTGCGACAAGCATTGACGCCTTGGCGGTTGGCGTAACTTTTGCCTTTTTGCGTGTACAAATTTTGCCTGCGGTGCTGTTTATCGGCATTGTCACCTTTGTTCTTTCCGCCTTGGGCATTAGAATCGGCAATCTGTTCGGCTCAAAATGCCGTAACAAAGCCGAGTTTATCGGTGGTGGCATCTTAATTCTGATGGGCATCAAAATTCTTTTGGAACACTTAGGCTATTTACCCTTTTAAAAAAAGCATGAGCGAAAAGCTCATGCTTTTTTTGTTTTTTTGTTTTCCGAAAATGAAAGTAGTAAGAACAGTGCAATCAGCGGGAACACGGCACAGCCCAAAAACACGGTGCGGATACCAAAAGCATCGGACAAAAAGCCACCTGCGTAGTTGCCGATGATGCGTGCCACGCTGTAAGTCAGTATGCCCAAAACCGCCTGACCTGTTCCTTTCAAGTGGTCGGCAAGCCGTTTGTTTAAAATGGCGGTGGTGCAGTAGGTGAACACAATATCGGACGCGCCCTTTAGCATATTAAACAAAACGGCAGACAGCATGTGCGACGAAACCGCAATGGCAACCCAGCGCACCATCATCAGCACACAGGATGTCATAAGCACCTTTTTGTTGCCGAATTTTTTACACAGAACATGTGCAAAAATCAAAAAGGGAAATTCGCTGATAAGGGACAAAAAGCTCGACCATGCCACAGCACTTAAACTGTCCCCTGCAAGCGCCTTGATAAAAATCGGGAAAAAGGAGCCGTAATAGGAAACGGGGATAAACACTAAAAGATTTGCAATATACAGTACAATCAGCGCCTTGTCCTTAAATAGCTCGCCGTAGGCGTGATTCTTTTTCTCCCGTTTAATCACTCTCTCGTCCGGCACCAAAGCAACCAGCAGAGCGGACACAAAAAAGATGCCCGCAATCATCAAAAACATCAGCTGTTCGCGGTTTTCTAAGATATAACCCGAGGTGAGTACAATAAACGCATACCCCACCGTACCGCAAAGCTTTACGGTATTAAAGGGCTTTTTGTGCTTTGCACAGTAGTCCACCGCCATGGCATCCGAAAGCTGCAAAAGGGGTGATGTGGCAAAGGTGTAGACCGTGTTGATGCAAAGCAGATACAAAAAGGTTTTGGACACAGGAAAAACCAACGCACAAAGAGCAGATAACAAAAAGGACGCGGAAAGCACCAGATTGAGCTTGCCGAGTCTGTCTGCCGCATTGCCCGCAAGCATCAGCCCGAACAGAGACATAACAGGGCCTAAGCCGGTGATTATACCAATCTGACTGTCACTTAACCCCTGACTTTTGAAAAACACCGTAACATATGTAGTAAAAATACCGATACCCATATAAAACAGTGCAAAATATATTCTTAACAGATTTGTCTTGTTTTTTAACATTTTTTATCACCAATGGTTATTATAGCATTCTTTTTTGGGGTTATCAATACAAAAAACGAACAAAAATCTTTCTGAAATAAAGATTTTTTCGTCCGGAATCCCCTCTGCCCTTTCAAAATTTTGTGGTTGAAAAAAATAAATATATGTGATAGAATAGATTTAACGGAAGTTAAATCTATTCAGCTAAATTCGCCTGACGGCGAGCTAAATGTGCTGATGCACGCTAAATTACTTCGTAGCTAAATTGACCTACGGTCAGCTAATGGCGAATTTAATTTAGCTACTCCGAAAGAGTTATTTAGCTATGGAGCGAAGCGGAATAATTTAGCTTTGAGCTTTAGCTCAAAATTTAGCTAAAAATATTTGCATCTAAATCGTTCACGAATTTTAGAATAGTTATATATTCTATATATGTAAAAAGGAGGGTGTGCAATGCAGGAAGAAATCAATCTGACAGGGCAAAGGTTTGATGCCTTTGCGTTAACCGAACGTCTTTCTGCCGGCAGATATCTTGCAAAGCATGACGACGGCACGGTCTGTACCGCCCGACACGAGGCATACCCGTCGGCAGAGCAATTAAAGGATGTCAGAAGCTTTTTTAAAAAAGATCAGATTCTGCTGGACAATTTCTTTACACAGCGCATAAGCAATACCGAAAGAGATTTTAAAAGCTTAAAAGCTGTAACAGATACCTGCGCACACTTAGAGCGCATCAAAGCCACCGCCATAACCCGTCGTCCCGACGGCTATCCGTATGATATTCTGGTTTTCAGCGCCTGCTACGGGACTTTGCAGGATTATATCCGCGAAAAAGGGCTTTTAACTGCCGAAGCACTGCGCATTGCCAGAAATCTGCTGAATGGTCTGCAGACTCTGCATGATGCAGATATTCTGCACGGCAACATCAACAGCGAAAGTGTGCTTTGCGGACAGCAAAACAGCTTTGTGCTGGGGAATTTTTCGGTTGTCCGCCCGGAAGCGGAGAATCTCTCTTTTCTTACGGCGTCAGGCACCAACCCCTACATGCCCCCCGAAACGCTGACGGATGCCATTTACGACAAGCAAAGCGAAGTATATGCCCTGGGTATGGTCATTTATATGCTTTTCAACAACAATCATTTCCCGTTCGGCAATGCACCGCAAACGATAAAAGAGCAGTTAAACGGCGTAACGGTCCCTCTGCCGACCCGGGCGACCGAGGCTTTGGGCAATGTACTTATAAAAGCACTCTCTCCCAGAGAAACCCGCTACAAGACTGCCCTTGCGTTTTTCGAGGCACTGGAAAATATACAAAGCACCATGGATACCACCGCCCTTTCTGTGCCGTTATTTTCCGGCACGGTTACAAACGTTGCCCAAAACGGTATAGATGTAATTCCGTTGGAAACACCGCTGATTAAGCCCTCTGCTGTCCCCGTTGAGGAATCTGAAAGCAACGGTCTTGCCATTGCATCTGTCTGTATCGGAATTCTGGCAATTCTTTGCGTGCTTGCCTTTGGAATCTGGTGGATTTCTTCGGCGGTTTCCGGCTCGGGTGCGGACGTCCCCGAAAAACGTGTTTCCATTGTGCTTTCAGAGGATGAAGTCACCATTCGTGTCGGCACAAAATTCATTATTCCGCTGACTGAAATCCCCGAGGCAGACCGGATACACTTAAGCTGTGAAAGCACCGACCCCGAGGTTGCCTCGGTAACAGATAACGGTGAAATCACCGCCCTCAGCACAGGCGAAACCGAAATTTCCATCCTGCAGGATGATACACTAGTTCTGGCAACCGTCAAAGTTACGGTAACTTATTAAATTGAAGGAGTTGAAGCAATATGGGTATCAAGTACAAATACTCCGTATACGCAGATATCGGAGCAGAAAACGAAGAGAACCGACAAAATTTCTTTGCCAACGGACAATACATGAATTTTAAAGAAATGAAGGCAGGCGCGGCATATGTCACAAGCAATCCGGGCAACCGCCAGATTTTCGCCCTGATGAAGGACGAAAAGTCGGAGGCACGGGCTTCTAATCTTGCGGCACTGTTCCTGGACAGACTGCGGAAAAAGAAAAATAAGCTCCGGGTAGCCCAGACCTCGGAATATTTACGGCAAACCCTGCTGAACATGGACCGGGGTATACGCGAAAACCTGCAGGGTGAGGACGGCACAACACTTACCATGCTGTATATCAACAACGGCAATGCCCATGCGGCTTGTGTAGGCAACGATACCATTTACAAATATTATCAGGAGGATAACCGTCTGGAAAAGCCGGAAAACACTCTGTCTGCAAACGGCAGGCTGGGCAAGCATCCCGAGGTATTCGGTCCGCTTGCACCTTTTGTAACCTCCCTCGGCAAAGTTAATCCCCGCAAAAACTACTTACTGCTCAGCGACTCCCTGGACCGTGCGCTTTCGCCCGAGGAAATTGTGGAAATTTTAAGCACCACCACCGGAAATGTGGCACAGGCTTTGGCGGAAAAGGCTGAAGAAAACGGTGCCAACGGCAACGTATGTGCCATTTATGTACAGCCTAAAAAGAAAAAGTGGTGGCTGGCTCCCTTAATTCTGCTGATTCTGATTGCCGGCTTTTTTGCTGTTAAAAACAGCGGTCTTCCCGAATTGCTTCAGAACATCGGCAAAGACACGCAGACTGAAACGGTTGCGGTATCTGACGGACAGACCGGGCAGGATTCTGCTGAGACGGTGGATGTGGAAAAAACCGTTCCGGGCAGTATGCGTGCGCTGAAAAAAGAACTGGACGGCTTTGCAGAATACATTACCGGCGACAACAGCAATGTAACCTACTATGTAAAAGACATTAAAACCGGCGAAGAAATTTACCGCAACGCCGAACAAAAAATGGATGCTGACCGTTTAATCGACCTTTATATTATGGCGGAAATTTACCGCCTGGCAGATGACGGCACAATTACAATGTCTGATTCAGTTAAAGGACAGATTGAAAGCATGCTTGTCAAAAATGACGATGCAAGCCGTGAAGCACTTTTACTGCTCGCAGGAAACGGTGAAAGGGAAGCGGGTGTTAAAGCGGTAACAGAAAACGCGACCAAAAAGCTCGGATGCACCGCAACCGCTTTGCAGGCAGATGAAGATACGGCAAACGAAACCTCTGCCAAGGATTGCGGTACACTTCTGGAAATGATGTATAAAAATGAGCTGGTATCGGCAGAAGCGTCTGCCGAAATGCTTGACTTATTAAAGGCACAGCAAAACAAAGACAAGATACCGCACTTCCTGCCGGACGGCACAACGGTGGCAAACCGAAGCGGCGAAACCAGTGCTGTTCAGAACGACACGGCTATTGTGTATACCGAAAAGGGCGACTTTATTTTAAGTGTGATGATCAGCGACTATACCAACAGCTCCGAAGAGGCAGAGGATGTAATTGCATCCATGTCCGAAGCAGTATTTAATTACATTACCGACGAGTCCTGACTTGCACGATAATAAACAATAAGGAGGAAAAACTTATGAAATTTTGTAAAAAATGCGGAAACGCAATGGAAGATGTGGCGGCATTTTGCGGCAAATGCGGTACAGCTGCCGAGCTGTCCGAAGAAGCTGCTGCTCCCGAAGAAGTTAACCGTGCGGAAGCTACTCCTATGGAAAGCATCCCACAGACTGAGCCTGCACCTGTGCAAAAGCCCATCCCGGACGGATATATGCCTGCTGAGCTTGATATGTCAGACTCCCCCTACGCACCTGACAGCTTTATAAGCAACTTTCATGAGAATATCGGAGGCAGCTCGCTGTTTCTGATTGCGATTATACTGACCTCTACGGTGGTAGTTCTGCAGTTTATAACAAGCCTGCTCGGCATTATGAACGGGAATTATGAGCATGTCTTTTTCCTGTTCGGCACTCTGGTTACTGCCGGCATGCTGTGCACAGGTCTGTGGCTGATTTATGCTGCATCCGCATCACCCACTCTTCCCGAAAAGTGCTACATAGCCTTCTGGCTTTTGAAAACCTTTTTTATACTGGCTTTAATCTGGCAGGGGTTGGGTCTGCTGGTTGATCTTACCTCTGTATACATCTCCATGACAGGCACAAATGTTATGAGTCAGTTAGGTCCTGTTGCACAGGACGGTGTTGGCAAGGGCATGCTGATGCTCATAAAAATCCTTTTGGGTAAGGGCACGATGCTTCCCTATCTCTGCTGTTCTTATTATCTGATCCGTAGCCTGGAAAAGAAGTTTGACGAAAACGAAGAGGACTATTGCGAGGAAGGCAAAGCGTTCTCCGTTTTCAAAGCATACGCCGTTTTTTGCGCTGTACATGCAATCGGTGCACTCCTTTCCTCGTTCTTCATTGAATATAACTATGTGAATGTCATGGGCATTATCCTTGCACTGATCAATGCCGTTCCGCTTACCATTTATGCATGGCAGGCATGGGTCGGACCTTTCGACTCTGTGGATTTTGATTTTTCAGGCATTTTCTTTTAATCATCTGTAAACCAAAAGAAAACACGCAAAAAAATTTGCGTGTTTTCTTCATTTTTCTGTTTTAGCCTTGTGCTTTCGCGCCACCTTAAGTCCCGAGTGGTAATTGGCACCCCGCACAATGGTATCCATACCGAACCGATTGCGGATACTATCCACTGCTTTATCAATTTTGCGGGATTTTTCGTCTGTTGCTGTGTCAAACAATGAGGTCTGCACATATTCTTCAAAGGTAATCTGGGTCAGTGCAACCCCTAAAAGACGAAGAGGAGTTTTGCCGTCCCACAGCTCATCAAACAGCTTTTTTGACAGAGCATACACTTCATTTGTAATATCTGTCGGATTATCCAGCTTGCATTGATGGGATTTGTTTTTAAAATCCGAAGAGCGGACAGAAACCGATACCGAATAGGCTTTGGCACCGTCGGCACGCATACGGGTTGCTGTGGCATCGGATAATGCCAGCAAAACTTTGTACGCGGTTTCTTTGTCGGTCACGTCCTCCGAAAGGGTGATGGAATGACTGTACCCTTTTGGCTTTTCCCGCTCGGAGCAGATGGGAGAATTGTCTATGCCGTTGGCATATTCAAAAATACGGATTCCGCCTTTTTGTCCCACCAGCGACTGCAAAAACGCTAAATCCAGAGCCGCGGCATCGCCTATGGTATGTATATTTGCTTTTTTCAGACGCTCTGCGGTGGAATGCCCCACCAAAAACAAGTCACCAATGGGCAGGGGCCACATTTTTTGCGGAATTTCTTCGGTAAAGAGGGTATGCACCTTGTCGGGCTTTTCAAAGTCGCTCGCCATTTTTGCCAGCAGCTTGTTACTGCCCACACCAATGTTGACGGTAAAGTGCAAGGTATCCCGAATCTCATTTTTTATGGTATACGCCAGGGCAATGGGGTCGGGATAGACGGCTTCGGTACCGCTCATATCCAAAAAACACTCGTCAATGGAAAACTGCTCAACCACGGGTGCATATTTACGGCAGACCGCCATGAACGCTTCGGAATTTTTATGATATGTGTGAAAATCGGGCGGAACAATCACCAATTGCGGACATTTTTTCAGGGCGTTTGCAATGGGTTCTCCCGTCTTGATACCAAATTTTTTTGCGGGAATGGATTTTGCCAAAACAATACCGTGCCTTGTTTCGGGATTTCCGCCCACCACGGCAGGGATATTCCGCAAATCAGGCTCTCCCTGCGCTACCCGTTTTGCTGCTTCCCAGGACAAATATGCACTGTTTACGTCCACATGAAAAATGAGCCGTTTCACCGGTTTCCACCCCCTTTTTGTTTTAGTATAACAAATCTTCTGCCGATTTGCAAGCCTTCTGACCCCCAACTTAAAAAATGTATTGCAATCAAGCATAAACCATGATAAAATGAACTATAGAGATTTGTTAAAAGGAGGCACAGAAATGTACGAGCCAAACCACGAACAACCCCCGGTTTACCCGCCGCAGGGAATGCCTGTTCAGAAAAATAAAACCGTAACCGCTCTGGCTGTTGTTTTAAGCATTACCGGGGCACTGCTTCTTTGCATTATTCTGGTCGCTGTTTTGTTTATGACCGGAACAATTAAGCTTGGAGGCGACGATTCTGAAAATCCGACCGTTCTGGAAATTCAGACAGAAAAAAGCGACACGGTTTCATCTGAAGAGTCCGGTGTTGTTTCGCAGGTCATGTTTGTATCCAACGTCCCCAATTCCATTTATTTCCGCAGTACGCCCGATGAACAGAGCGACAACATTATCACCACCATTTCCCGCGGGACGGCTGTAACCTTTCTGAAAAACGCCAACACCGTGTTTGCTGAAATCAGCTATAACGGGCAGACCGGCTATGTAAAACGCGAATATCTTTCTGCTACACAGCCTTCTCCCTCTTATGAAAGTGCAAATACCGGCGACACAACCGTTAAAAGCTATATGTATGTGGCAAATGTAGAAAACTCTATTTATTTAAGAAGCAGTCCGAAAGAGGTTTCGGGCAATGTTATCTGCACCATACCTGTTGGCACTTCTGTAGGCTATATCAGCACCACAGGCAACTTTTGCAAAATCAACTACAACGGAACAATCGGATACGCCAAATCCAAATATTTAGAAAATGAATATTATCCGTATACCGACTATATGATGGAGGTTTACAATGTTCCGAACTCTATTTACTTAAGAAGCGAGCCGTATGAGGATGCGTCCAATGTCATCTGTCAGATTCCCGTGGGCAGTTATGTTACCTACATAAACAACGGAAACGGCACCTTCTATTATATAGAATGGAACGGATACCGCGGATACGCCAAAGCAAAATATTTAAGATAACAAACATCCCCTCTGCTGATTGCAGAGGGGATATATTTTTTATTGTTTATTTTTTCATCTTTGGTTTAAAGGTAAACATCTTTAAAATGGTGAATGTAATGGGCACGCCCAGCACCGCCGAAAGGGTAAAGGATACAAATTCCGGCATGTTTAAGGTATTGTAAAAAATCAGCACGCACACATTCTGAATGGCAAAATTCGGAATATAGGATGCACAAAACTGAATAAAGCGGGTTACACTCATTTTCTGACAGAAAATGTACATGGTATTCAGCACATACGCAACACCCAGCGAGGAGATGTAGCCCACCACAAATGCCAGGTTCGGGGGCATGATTGCCGAAAGCACGGTGGATGCGATAATGCAGAACGAGCCGTTTATAAGACCCAATGTGATAAACGCCAGGAAAGCTCTGGTAAAAAATACCGAACGGAAAAAGTTTTTCTTTTTGGGCTTGTATTTCTGCACCGGAATGATGCTTTCCCCATCCACCACATAAGAATGGGTCGAAAGTGCCAGCATTTTTTTGTCGGGCATTGGCTCACTATAGTAATTGTCAATTTTAAGGTTCGGAAACAGCTTACGGAGTCTGTTCACTTTTTCCTCACCACGGCATTCCTCGCCAAGACAGACTCCCGTTTTTTTGTCCACATCGGATGCAATCAGGTATCTTATGCCCAAGCGCTTTGCAATAGGCTCTAACAAAAACGAGGGAGATGCAGAAGTAATCACATCGTTTTCGGTTTGCTTTTCCTTGTACCAGAGCTGAATCTTTTTTTCGTGCTTGTCCCAAAAGCTTTCAATCAGCTCATCGGTATCCTCTACGGCTTTTAAAAAACAGAAGCATTCCTGTTTGAACCGTGCAAGCGAAATGCGCTGGAACAGGAACATGAATGCATACACGATAATGTGTGGCCAGAACCGCATCAGCGACGGATGCTTCTTTAACGCAAAGGTATAAAAGTCGAGCACGCAATAGCCTCGGTAAATGGTATAATTAAAATTATAAACGTTCAAACTTGGATGCCTCCTTTTGCACGGCTGACATAGCCGTTTGCTAAAGACTTCTCACTTTATAATCTATATTATACCATAAAGCTTACGATTTTTCAACCTATAATTTTTTGTGGGTAAAAACATGAAAATTTTGTGACAAATGTAGACAAATTTAAAAAAGTATGGTACACTGGATTTATCTTATTTTTAGGAGGAACAAACATGAAACAAGTAAAAGGATTTATTGCAGGCATTCTGGTTGCCGCTTTATTTATGGCAATGCCTGTTTTTGCGGATGCTGTTTCGGAAACCATCTCGGTTTTGAAAGACTATGTGACGGTTGAGATTGACGGAGAAACCAAGGATGTCCGCAATTTTGTGCATGAAGGCACGACTTATATCGCATTGCGCGATGTATCCGAGCTTTTAGGCTGTACCGTTGGCTGGGACGATGCGACCCGCACTGCGTCCATCTCAACCGGTAAGGCGCCTGCCCAAATGACAACCGCTGCCATTGAAGTTAACGGCAAGGTTATTTCGGATGCAGATTTTTCCGCAATGTATACTGCTGTGGATAACTATTACGGCACCAAGATGACTAAGGAAGAAAAGATTCAGTTTGTAAAGGACGAGTTGGTTATGCAGAGCGTTGCCAACGCAAAGGCAGAGGAATTAAAGCTTACAAACAAAGATGAATTGCGTGCACAAGCGACTGCAGAACTTGCCGAGTTAGATGCCCAGTACGGTGCAGACATGACCAATCAGCTGCTTCAGGCATACTATGGTCAGACCAGAGAGCAGTACATAGAGTCTTGCATCACCGAAGCTTCCAATCAGGCACTTTTGGATTACATGTCCAAAAATCTGCCTAAATATGCAGAAGCAGAAGCCGGTGCAAAGGAATTCTATGAAGCAAACAAGGAAAGCTACAAGCAACGCTCGGTGCAGGTTAAGCACATTTTGATTCCCACCAATGGTGAAAACGAGGAAGCGGTTAAAGCAGAAGTGGATAAAATTGCTTCTCAGGTAAATAAAGATACCTTTGATATGGTGCTTCTCTCCTACAACAATGACCCGGGTCAGCCTGAAAACGGCTACCTCGTAACGGGTGACGGTACCTTTGTTCCCGAGTTTGAAGAAGCGGCACTTGCGTTTACCGAAGCAGGTCAGATTTCGAAGCCTGTTAAAACCAGCTATGGCTACCATATTTTGATGGCAGTTGAAATCAACGAATATCTGCCCTACGAAACCTTCTTAAAGAGCTATCTGCAACAGAAATATTCCGAAATTGATCTGGAATATTTAAAAGAATGGGTTGCCGGAGCAAATGTTGTATACCACGATGATGTCATCAACACAATTGTAAAATAACCATTAAAAACCGCTCGCATGGGCGGTTTTTTTATGGACAAATTGCAGAATGTATGTTACAATAAATAAAAAGGAGGGATACTACATGGAGCGGATTTTAAAGAAGTTGCCCGAGCCGTTGCTTGCGTGGTACAGACAAAACAAAAGAGACCTGCCCTGGCGTAAAAACACCGACCCTTATCGGGTATGGATTTCCGAAATCATGCTCCAGCAGACCCGTGTGGAAGCGGTTATCGGGTACTATGACCGTTTTTTAAAGACCTTTCCGGACGTTGCCTCTCTGGCTAATGCCGATGAGGATAAGCTTTTAAAATGCTGGGAGGGTTTAGGCTATTACAGCCGTGCCCGCAACTTAAAAAAGGCAGCAAACGAAATTATACAGAATCACGGTGGTGTTTTCCCGTCCGATTTTGAGAGCATCCGAAAGCTGACCGGCATCGGGCCTTATACGGCAGGCGCTATCTCATCCATTTGCTTTTCCTTAAAAAAAGCGGCAGTGGACGGCAATGTGTTACGCATTGTGTCCCGCATCACCAATAGTTTCAAACCCATTGATGCACCACAGACCAAAAAGGAAATTACCGAAAGCTTAGAAAAAATATATCCTGCTTCGGCAGGCGATTTTACCCAAAGCTTAATGGAGCTCGGCGCAACGGTTTGCATTCCCAAATCGCCTAAATGCGAGAGCTGTCCCGTATCTGACCTTTGTCAAAGCCGAAAAGAAAACACCCAGAAGCTTTTGCCCGTAAAATCACCCAAAAAAGATAAAAAAATCCAGAAAAAGACCGTGTTTTTACTGAAATGCGGTGAAAAATATGCCCTTTGCCAGCGGGAAAAGACGGGCTTGCTTGCCTCCCTCTGGCAGTTTCCCAACACAGACAAGCACCTCTCGGTTACTGATGCGGTAAGCTTTGCCGAAAGCATGGGCACAAAGCCTTACGAAGTGGTAAGCCGTGTGGAAAAGCAACACATTTTTACCCACATTCGCTGGGAAATGATTGGTTACACTCTGCTTTGCCGTAAAATGCCCGACACCTTCCAATGGGCAGACGAGCAAGAAATCGAAAGCACCTACGCACTTCCCACCGCTTTCCGACAATTTATAGAAGAGTAGCTTCTCTTGTAAGTACTTTCCAAAAAATAAACAGCTCAATACGGCTTATCCGTATTGAGCTGTTTTCATTTAATTTCCTGTTCGAGGTTATCAAAATAGTCCGTGGAGAAAAATTCTCTCAATGTAATTTCTAAACCGTCACAAAGCTTTTTTATGGTACGAATGGATATGTCACGCCGAGCCGGATCTACCATGCTGTATGCTGTAGACGGTGTAACGCCCGATAGATTGGCAAGTGTATTGATTTTTATTTTTTTCGCATCGCAAAGTTCCTGAACTCTTTGCACAACAGCATCTTTCAAATCCATTTCAAAACACCTCTTGTATTTATTTGCCTAAAAGCTTATGGATATCACTTCGCATTTTGGCGCTTACTGAACGCTTAAGGTTTCACCGGGTGCTACGCTGTATAAAGTGCCGTCGATATCAAACCAGACGGTAAACAGATTGGGGTTATACACTTTTTGGCTGTTCGCACTCCATTTTAAACGCATGTAACCTTCCACATAATCGTAAATTTCAATATTGGTTGCGTACCAGATTTCATCGTTTCTGCTCACCGCTTCGCAGATTTCGGTTAAATGTTCCCAGTTATTCTTTCTGTCAAATTCAAAGCTGTGTCCCCAGATATACAAAAGAAGAGGCGGACTTGTTCTGCGATAACCCGTCTTGGGATTTGCCTCAAAAGCCAGGAATTTTTCAATATACTGCATAATTTCAGGATTATCATGATGCGCGGTGGGCATCCATGCATGCCAGTCCTGCGGCAACTCAAACTTATCGTTGTCGCCCCCTAAGGTTCTGGAATATGCAATACCAAGCTCGGTTAAATACCGCTTGACATCCTCGTATTTGGTACCGTTTGCGGTACGGGTAATGCCCGAATCCGGATACGCCATACCCCGTACAATGGTATCAAGCTCCTGCTCTAATTCCAGACGGTTATCCAAAACGTCCCGAATGCCGTCTATAACAGTCTGCACACCCATTGCCCGATGGCAATAGCCATGTACAGCCACCTCATGTCCGTTACCTAAAATAAATTCCTTAACCTGCTTGGCAGACAGTCCGGTATCCTTTTTCCAGCCAAAGCCGTTGAGATTAAAGGTGCCCTTCAAACCGTATTTTGCAAGGGTTTTTGCCGTGCGCTCGTCTGCAAAACAGCCGTCATCGTAGCTAAATGTTACCGCCTTCGGCTTTCCGCCGGGGAAACGTAAATATTTATATCTCATATTTTATCCCTCCGTTTTTTATCAGAATCCCATGCCTCCCATGTTATTCATGTTGTTCATATCATTGTTCATCATATTATTCATATCGTTGTTCATCATGGTATTCATGTCGGCCGCCATGGTATCGGAGGGGTTTATGCCGTAGCCCTGCTGATAACCGCCGTGGTCAAAGGGGGTTGCCGCTTTTCTTGCTTCATCCATCGTAAAATCCATAGCCTGCTGATTGAACTGTCTGTTCATCTCGTCCATCATGTGCTGATTGGCATCAAAGGCAGGATTTGTCGGCGCAGCCGAATACGTACCGCCCGGTGTATAGGTTTTTGGGGCTTTGCTTCCGGCGCCCGCTCTGACCGCATTTTTTATTTCGTTCAAAGCCTTTGCAGGAGATTCGTTTCCGGGGTCATAGGTATATTTATTGCGTTTATAGCATTTCACATAATGCGAGCCCATAATCACCGCTGCCGCCGCGATGGCAATCAGAAGAGCAAACATATCTACGCCCTGTTCTTCATAAACATTTATCGGCTCAACACCAATTTCGGGCATTTCGGGCATTTCGGGCATGCTTTCCACCATGCCTTCTACTTCCTCTTTCAAAACCTCGTTTACAGGCTCACCTGCCTGCTCTGCAAAAGGGAACGCGGTTACCGAAACAAGAGAGAGACAAAGCACCAACAGTGCCATCATAAATGTAATTATTCTTTTCATTTTACAGCACCTTCCTTTACCACATGCTTTTGAATCATTTCATAAATCGCTTTAACTTCCTCGTCGCTGAGCTTACCTGTTTTTTCGCTGATTCGCTGAATAACAGTTTCTAAATTACGCATGCCTGTAATCAATACGGGCATTTTATGGAATTCAATCATTTCGATTACATCCGCATTTCCAAACGCCGTCAGGATGTTTATCAGCGGATATTTGAATTGGGTGATCTCTGCAAGTGCCTTGTATTTCTCGAAGATTTCACCCACATAAGGTCTTACATCCACCGGCTGACCGTTGGGGCGCTCGACACGGAACATTTCTTCCGACTGTTTTTTAAGCTTGATATTATCATAGATAATGTTGAGCGAAAATACACCTCTTTTGGTGACAATTACACCGGGAGATTTAATTTCGCCCTCCGCCCATTTCAGCTTTGTGAAGGTGCGACCCTTTGCATCCTTTTCCTTGGGCAGAACATAAACGCCCTCTTCCTTTTCAAGGTTTCCAAGATATTCATCTGCCCGCTCGTCGGTGCTTGCAAGCGCCTCATCCAGCTTGGCGATGGTTTCGTAATCCTTTGCGGTTTCGCACATGGCACGCATTTCTCTATGGAGCATATTTTTAACTTCCATTTTACCCTCGGCAACCAAGTTAATCAGAATCTCGCCCTCGGATTTTTCCTGCTTCTTGTGGGCGGATTTTCTGCAGATTAAAATGTTTACAACACTTTGTACCGCACAGAACAGCAAAACAAGTCTTGAAAGACCGTTTGTTGCGTCTGTAAACAGCATAAAGCAGAACACACCGTAAATACCGCGTCCCAAAAGACCCGCGCTGTCAATATCGCATCTTTGGGAAAGGGGTGGTGTCACCAGTGTAAACACAAAGCCCCAGACCAATGCAAAAAGCACCATAACAAGACTTTCTGCCGGTACAACCACCGAATCATCCAAAAGACCTTTGCCCTTTAAAATGGTCATTGCCACCGAATAAAACAGGTTGACAATCAATATGGTTGCCGGCCAGCGCATAACAGAGGCGTTAAGCCATCTTAACAGAAATACCGGACTTTTTAAACCTTTCAACATTTCAAACACTCCTCAATGCAAAACTGCACCTTTTTATGCGTTTTGCTTTTTAATTTCTTCAATCACTTCCATAACCTTCAGGGCTTCTTCGCTCTGAATCGGATAATCCTTGCCTTCGCGGATTGCTTCGTAAAGGTAGGTCCATGTGTGGTCAAGCGGATTGGTATCCCAGGTTTTTTCTTCGGTTACAAAAGGCGTTTCGATGGCTTTGCCAAATTTTGCACCCTCGGGGGTGTGGGTAGATGCCTTTAAGTCTTCTACCTTAAAGTCCTCGGGCAGATATTTGATGGTGTAGGTATCACCGTTGCTCACCAGCGCACCGCGGGTACCGTAAACCACATATTCGGGCTGCGGAAGTGCGGTTGCACCGCTGATTTCCATTTCTACCGTTCTGCCGTTGATGCCTTCAAAAATAACGCGTACAAAATCCTCGCAGTCCCCGGCACAGATGACCTGCTTGATGTCTGAATACATTCTCTTATAATCACCGCCGCAGAAGCGTAAGGACTGGTCTACAATATGCGGACCCCAGTTTAACAGCTGACCGCCACCGTACTGGGAAAGAGTCTGCCAGTCACGACGGTAATCAAAGCCGTCCTGGTTACGGCGGATGAGGTAAACATCACCCAAAATGCCCGATTCAATAATCTGATTGACCTGCATGAATTTTGCCTCAAAGCGTCTGTTGTGGCGGATAAACAGCTTTCTTTCGCCTGTCTTTTCGCCCAATTCCATCAAAAGCTTTGCCTCTGCATAGGTCACAGACATGGGCTTTTCCAAAAATACAATTTTTCCTGCTTCAAGAGCCGTTTTTGCGTGCTTGAAATGGTCGCAGGAACGGGTGGATACGATCACCACTTCCACATCCGGGTCTTCCACCAGATCTTCCGGCTCGGTATATGTCTTACATTCGGGATATTTTTCGGTCATCCAACCAAGGCGCTCGGGGTCAATGTCGCAAACGGCTGTGTAGGTAAACATATCTTCTTTACCCTCCAGTTCCTTTAAATGCATGCCGTAGCCTGCTCTGCCCAAACCGATTGCACCTAATTTAATTTGTTTTTTCATCACACATCTCTCCATTTTTTCAGATTACAGCTTCATTATACAACGTTTTTTTGATAATAGCAACAAAAATATGTATACTTGCTCTGAATTCACATGTTTTCGGACGAAAAATCCATGTATTTCCTTAAAAACTGTAAAAAACTTTAGAAAAACAAATATTTTAGATATCATCTGCTTTATTCGCTTGTTTCAGCAAAGCAGAACAATAATGATGTAGTTTAATTTTAGTGAAATAATTTACCTCGCAAATTGTGAAATAGCAAGTTAACGCTTTCTGTGAAATAAAATAAATCGTTTTTTCTGTTTGTTCAAAACACTACCCTTCAAAAATGTTTTTGAAGGGTAGTGTTTTATTCTTCCATTTTTCGGGTCAGCTCCCTGATAAATGCATCCATTTCTTCGCTGTCCGGCAATCCGGAATTGAAATAGCCTTTTTTTAAAATTTCTATCCGGTCGTTGATGCCCAGCACCGTAACCTCCCTATCCTCTCCCATGTAGGTTAAAAAGGCTTGCGGCAATATAAGCGAGTCCCCGATCATTTCTTTCCGGCTTTCCAGAATCTTGTTGCTTCCGTAATATGCTTCTGCGTCTTCTACATCAGGCGGACAGATGACCACCGTAATCTCATCCTCTCCCCACTCGATGCAAAAGATTGAGCACATCCGGCTTTGCAGGTCAAATCCCAGCTGTATCCCGTTTTCACGGATGGTTTCCTGATAGCTTCCTATATACATTACACATTCTCCTTTTTATGTTTGGGACAGGACACTGTCGATATACTCGTTAACCAGGTCGGCAGCCTTATACGGTTGCTGTTCCGCCAGTTCCAGAATTCTTTGGACCGCATCCGGATGGTTCTTTATGGCATTATACGCCTTTCCGATATATCTGTCAAGGGTACATTCTCTTTTTTGCAGTGCCAGGAAATACGGTTGTCTTCCCGACCCGTTGTCTCGCATGTTACGCAGACTTGAAACGCGGTAATAATCTCCGTCCCGAATCAGACAAAGGTGCTCTGCACAGCCTACGCCCCAATCCGGTCCGAGGTAAATGCATTCCTTCGGCTCGCGCTGCGGACAAAATATACCTCTTCCTGCTCAAGCGGTTCTGCAAAAAGCATCATAAAGAGCTTTTTGGTGCTTTCGGCTAAATCTGCATACTCTTCCAGTGTAATCCGAGCCTTGTTCAGTACGGGAATTGTTTTTTCACCGTTTACAATTTCTTTTTCCAGACAACTGATTCTGTTCAGGTAGTCCTGAAACTCTTCTTCTCTGTTTTTGCGCAATGCCTGTCTGAGACGCATAACAGCACCTTCTCCGCCCTCGGCAAGCCACAAGGACAGCTTATTGAACAGCTTTTCCGGGCAGGCGGGCACAGCCTCTGTCCGGTATACTCAAAAATGCGCTTTTCAATTTCCATCTTTTTGCAGGACATAATGAATCCGCTTC
Organism: Clostridia bacterium; assembly: GCA_017410375.1. Classification (NCBI taxonomy): domain Bacteria; kingdom Bacillati; phylum Bacillota; class Clostridia; species Clostridia bacterium. Next base: position 23,952 of record JAFQQW010000019.1, read on the forward strand.
TGGTCATTCCGGACATCTGAAATTCCAAAGTGTCCTTTGTCCGGCTCCAGCCTACATTCCCCAGCGATTCGCAAAAAGCCCTATCGTTCTTGGTATCCAGTCCGTCAAAGATAACCTCCAGCAACGAATCCATTACACATCTGTCCTTAAGATCTGCTTCGTCATACACCTTTGTAATAAACTGAACCTCTGTTTCATACGCTTTGTCGTCCACAATCCAGCCCAGTAAGGGACTGTAATCCCTGAATCCTGCCATCCTTGTCATAGCTTCCTGACCCTTGACAATATCCCGTATGGTGGTTTCTGTGCTGCCTCTGACAATCACAACCGAGCCGTATGTACGGGCAGGCAGGTGAATATATTTCAGCTCTTTAAAAATCTGCTCTATATCCCAACCCCGGTATTTAATCATCAAAAACGAATCCTTTTCCCGCACCTTCAGATGGCTGAAAATTTCATTCCTTTCCACACAGAAAGCGGTTTTCTCCTTTCGGGATAACGCATCCGCCTCATTAACAAATTCCGTCAGCTCCCGTTTGTTTAACATGCTTACAGATACCATAATCACACACCCTTTTTTATTTCTGTCTTTTTCCTCTTTACATTTATAACGCAAAACCGTCCTTTTTTTCGCAGCAAACCCGAAAAATCTTTTTTATCGCAAATTTCGACTTTGTCTGAACATACAGTGAGAGTAACATAGAAACTTTTTATCTTTCAGGAAACCAACAATTTCATATTGTGGTTCCTGAATTTCAAAAAAAGTGTTCCTTGATTTATTTTTTTCGAACACTTTTTTTATATCGAAGTGGCGTAACTGTGTGCCTTTTGGGGATTCCCTATTCGTATCTTGTTTCGCAAAAACTCACCGTCAACTCGCTAAAAATTCTCAAATCTATTGAAATTTATAACTAATTATGCTATAATGTGATATATTAGGAAGATTATTCGGGTAGGTGCTATGGTGGAAAACGGAATTATATTAAAAGTTAAGACGATGGGCTTTCAGGATTAGATAAAATTTGTTCGTATGCATCTGCAGCTCAATCAGGAGGAGCTTGCACGTCAAATGGGTATTTCCTTTGCAACTGCAAGCAGATGGGAACGAGAAAACAGAAAGTCGCAGCTTGCTCTGCTCGGCAGGTTCTACTCCTTCTGCCAAAGAAACGGAATAGAAATAGACTTATCTGATAATACGAATATATGATGGAGGAATAAAAAATGAGTATAGCTTATGGAATCCTCTGCGTCATATCGCTGGCTTTGATTGGTGTGTGCCTCGCAGTTGATAGAAAAAAAGATATATGTTTGTTGCTTTTGTTTATATCGGTGTTTGTGTGTAACTTAGGACAGTTTTTGATTTCAGTTGCACCAAGCCTTTCCTCTGCACTTAACGGTAATAGGATTGCATATTTAGGTCAGGTTTTTCTGCCACTTCTTATGCTGAAAATGATACTGAATTTATGTAGTCTTAATTATAAAAAGTGGCTTCTGCCTACGCTTTCACTTATCAGCATAGCCGTGCTTTTCGTAACACTTACACCTGGATTTTTCCCTTGCTATTATAAAAATGTTTCAATAGAGGTTGCAGATGGAGTAACAAGGCTTATTCGTGATTACGGCCCTTTGCACTTACTCTACTACATATATCTGCTTTTGTACTTTGCTTTAATGCTGATTGTAATTATACATTCTGCAGTTAAAAAGAAAATTACATCTACACTCCACACAACCTTCTTATTGTGCGCGGTGCTGTGCAGTATTGTAATATGGTTTGCAGAACAGTTCTTTCCTCGTGGATTTGAATTTTTAACGGTGTCCTATGTGATTTCTGAGCTTTTCATTTTGCTTTTGTACGGAATTTTACAGGAGTACGGTATCAGGGGTGAAAACGGAAGCATCATAATCGCAAACACTTCAAAGAAAGCAGAAGAATATCTGTCGGGAGCGATTCAATCTGACGATGATAGCACAGCACTTTTTAGTGAAAAAGATATTGACTGCATATTAGCATGCGAGAAAATCGTCAGTCGGATTACCGAAAGAGAAAAAGAGGTCTTGATAAAACTGCTTGCCAACAAACAACGAAAAGAAATTGCAGACGAGTTGTTTGTAACCGAGAGCACTATCAAAAAACATACAAGCTCCATTTATGCAAAGTTCAATGTAGCAAACCGATTTGAACTATATGCTAAATTAAAAAAATATATCTGAAGCTGACAAATTTGCCGTCCATTGAAAAATGGGCGGTTTTTTTGTGCAAAAATCAGGCATGGTAGCCCTGGGTCTACCCCCTAAAATTCCAAAAAGTAGCCCTAGGGCTAATATACAAAATTAATGTTTTTAAGTAAAATTATATTATAGATAAAGGAGGTAGTACGATGCTAAGTCCAATCACAAAAAAATACACAGACGAATCGTCAATGAAACAGTTTAAGTTTGTTTTCTATTGCGACTGTTGTGGTAAGGCAATCCAAACACAGGCCTATGACTTCAACAGTGCTTTTGCACAAAAAACTTTTCTGTCCAATGATGAAAAAGAAGCTCGTGCAATCATTTATGCAAATGAACATGCGGCAGCATATGAGCGCGCAAACAACGAAGTAAGGCTAAACTTAAACCGTTGCGAAATATGTGGGGATATGATTTGCGAGGATTGCTCCGTATATTCAGACGAGCTTGGTGGCGGAGTTTGCTGCACAAAATGTGCTGAGGCAAACAATGAGATAAAAATCGCAAAATAAGCACTCTACCATTATGAAGGGAGGTAAATTCCATGGATGTGGTACAAAACTATAAATGTCCTTGTTGTACAGCACCTTTAGTGTTTGATGCCGAAACGCAGAATTTAACATGTGAGTCTTGCGACAATACTTTCCCACTTGAAACGATGCAGCAAATGACAGAAGGCTCTGCCGATTCCGGTGGCACATCAAAATACGATTGGGAAAGCTATACACCGAGAAGCTACGAGGATACAAACGAGGTTAAACTTTCAAATTATTCCTGTCCCTCCTGCGGAGCAGAAATTCAGGGCGATGATACACTTGGCTCCACAGTTTGTCCATATTGCGGAAACTCTACTATCGTCAAAGGTCAGTTTGAAGGAACACTAAAGCCTGATTACATAATTCCGTTTAAGCTAAATAAAAAATCTGCAATAGAGGCTTTTGAGGGTGATTTCAAAAATGCACCGTTTTTGCCTGATGAATTTAAGAATAAAAGAAAAATTGAAGAGATGGCAGGCGTGTATGTTCCGTTCTGGATGTTTGATTGCGACTGTGATGCGGCAGTAAGCTACAATGCAGAAAGGGTAACTGCATGGAGCGACTCAAACTATAATTACACTAAAACCGATTATTTTAAGTTGTTCAGAAGCGGAAGTATCGGTTTTGCCAATATCCCTGTGGATGCATCAAAAAAGGCAGAAGACAGCTATATGGAAGCGGTGGAACCTTTTAATTATGAAGATGCCGTTGAATTTTCAGGAGCTTATCTTTCGGGATATTTAGCTGATAAATATGATGTATCGGCTGAAGAAAGTATTGACCGAGCAAATGAGCGAGTTGAAAATTCAACCATTGAGGCATTTAATGACACTACCAACCGTTATACAGCAGTAATTCCCGAAAACTCAAGGGTAAGCTTTTCAAACGGCAAGATAAGATACTCTCTCCTTCCTGTATGGATGCTCAATATTAAGTATATGGATAAAATGTATAAATTCGCCATTAACGGACAAACGGGAAAGGTCGTTGGCGAGTATCCTGTTGATAACAGCAAAAAATGGAAGTATTTTTGGAAGATTGCAGGCATTGCATATGTAGCAGCGGCCGCTATCGGCTGGATGCTTTTGCATTAAGGGGGTGGTTGATATATGAAAAAATTGTTTTCTTGTGTTTTACTTACTCTACTCTTGCTCACTTTGCTTTTGCCCGTATATGCATCATTTGAAAATCCTTCAATTGTGGATGAAGCAGGATATTTGATGCAATCGGAGCTTGCATCACTTACAGAAAAGCTTGATAAAGTCAGAAACGAATATGATTTTGAGGTAGCAATTTATACAG
>JAFQQW010000020.1 GCA_017410375.1 Clostridia bacterium
TTACTTTAATAACGAAAGATTATCATACAAATTAAATTATAAAACCCCTGTTCAATATAGAATTGAACAAGGGTTTGTGTAATTCGTGGTTTTTAGTGTCTACTTTTACTTTACAAGTTCAACTATCGCGTGGTTTTCGTTATACAAGAAAAGAGCGATCAAAACTAACCGCTCTTTTTCTTATTTTAAAGGAACGACTTTTAAAGCAGATGCCCGAATGTTTGCGCCCGGACAAGTAGAAACAATACATTGTTCACCTGTTGCCGTGATTGTTCCAATTTGTACCCAGCCTTCATCCGCATTTTCTCCTTCGGCAAGTTTTAACGCCGCCGATCCAACCAGCCGTTCTTCTTCGCCGTTATGCAAATAGAAATTCATCTGGCTTACATTATATTTATGCGGCAGTCTCCAAAAATACACCGCATACTCTCCTTTCGGCACATTACTTAAATCGAATTTTACAAAATTACCCGCAACATTTGTCCACTGATGCGCCCCGCCATGGTAGTTAGGCTTAAAAGAAGAGGCTCCCCATCCGTCGCCGTTGGTTTCAGGCAAAATAACGATTTCGCCGGGATATGTTTTGACATCCGGCTTCTGTTCGGAAATACTTACCTTTGGAATTTCTTCAACCACCGTTTCAGTCAGTTCTACCGGCTCACCTATGATGGTCTTTTCCGGATTTTCCGCATCCGACACTCTTTGCCATACACGCACATAATCCACAATCATGGCAGACCCATCTGTCTTTTCGTCCGGGTCTCCTGCCCAGTTTAAAATAGCGGTGGATAAATACGGAAACAACGGAACGGATGCGTTATGATTCGTCTTGGTTGCAATCACCTTGCCGTCATGATAATAAATCAATTGATCCTCGCTCCACTCAAGCGCATAGATATGGTAATCCGCCGACAAATCATATTCTGCTGTTTTTACTTCTGCCGCTGCAACCGATTTTCCCGTGTGAGAGTTGTGATAATTGGTATTGACTTTATTCGGATAATGACCTTCATTGACATCAATTTCAAAATTCTGCGTTTTTTCCGAAACAAGCTTACCATTGGTCATCATCCAAAATGCATTGTTTACTCCTGCACCGGCTGAATATTTATATCTCGCTTCCCAATAGCCGTAGCTCTGACGGAACACTTCGGGTCTGACCCAGACATGTGCCGATGTCCACTCCTGATTACTGCCTTCATGCTTTTCATGATGGTTCATAAGATACACATTACCGTCATGCACCTCAATATTGTCCGCCCATCTAGATGATAAAATATGCCCGGAATCCCCATTCTGAGAATCCCATATAGTCCAATCCATTTTATCTGTATTGAATTCTTCGTTAAAGGTTAATACCCATTCTTCGTCTGTCGAAGGTCCTGCCCATACAAACATCTGCATAAAGCGCTTTAAGATAACCGCACCCTGTGCTCTGGTTGCATTTTCTGCAGGAGACACGGTGGTGTCGGAGGTACCCTTGATAATACCTGTTTGAATTAAGTATTTCAACGCCTCGGTTGCCCAATCAGAAACTTCTGCGGTATCCGCAAAATTTTCCCAACCGCTCGGCAAATCTGCAAGCCATTCGTCATTTTTCTTGGTTGCTTTGATTGCGTTGTAGGTAAACAAAGCCATTTCCTCACGGGTGATTGGCTGTTCGGGTTTAAAGCCGTCGTCGATGGGCAAGCCGTTTAAAAGTCCGTTTGCCTTTGCGGTTGCCACGTAGGTTGCATACCACGAATCTGCTGCAACGTCTGCAAAAGACTCACCTGTGATAAGCTCATAACCCATCGCTCTGTCTAAAATGGTAATGTATTCCGCTCTTGTAATCTGTGCTTCGGGGTCAAACTGACCTTCTGCAACGCCCGATACTAAACCCTCGTTTGCCATGTATTCCACGTCATAGTTTGCCCAATGTCCCTGCATATCCTTAAACTTGTCAAGGGATGCCATAGTCATTTTCGCGCTATTTAACAGAGTCTCGGAATCACTGGTAGGTGTTACATAAACGGTTGTCCAGACATCTACACCGCTCCCTGCATTGTTTAAAACCTCAAAGGCAACCGTGGACGCTCTGGTATTGGCAATTGATTCTCCCGTTCCGGTGCAAATCAGCTTCACAGATTCTTCTCCGGAACCACTGAAGGGAAATGTACCCAATGTTACCCATTGACTTTCGGTATAGTCCTGCGGATTTAGGTGAAATTCGTCCACTTTTCCATTGCAATGCACTTCATACTTTATATCGTTTGTTTGATTTTCATGCCAATATAGCATATAAACAGAAATGCGCACATTCCCCACCGAAGTAATGTCCGGATAATATTCCACAAAAGTATTACTGTCCGGATTTTGCGCTACCCATAAGGAATTGGGTGCTTTTGTCATGGGTCCTTTAACCGATGCACTAAATGCCCACGCGCCTACATAATAGCATCTGCCCTGTGGATCCACATCCACCGATTTAGTCAAACCACCTATAGCAACTGAATCCGTCTTTTCTTCCATTTTCGGGTCTTCCGGCACATCTGTAACCGTCAGCGCTTTATCGGTAGGTGCTAATTTGATTGCATTTACGCGCACATTCCCATATCCGCTGTGTTTAAAAGTAACACTTTCCTCCCCCGTGCCGCAAAAATCATATACACCAAGGGAGACCCAACCGGGAGCAACGGTTTCGCCGGAGGCAAGTTTTTGGTACAAGGTTTGGGTATGTGTTTTCCCGTTATGCAAAACTGCAAGCGGAATATCTGCCTTATTATTCGTATGTGGCATAACCCAAAAATACACCTCGTAATTCCCGGCTGAAACGCCGCTGATTGTAAATTTGGCTATAGAACCCTGGCTGTTTGTCCAGACATGTCCGGCACCGTCATAGCCCTTAACCGCGTTTGATGAACTCCAGCTTCCTTCCGTTTCTGTTACCGGAATCACAATCTCATCCTTTAATTTTTCTATGCTATATATCTGCTGTGCCGTCTGAGAAGGCTCTGCCGCCAAAGCTGTGCCGGCAGACACGAGCATTGAAATACTCAATAATAAAGCAATCCATTTTTTCATATTTTTCTCCTTTCCCGGACAAAAAAAGCAAGGATTTTTATGAAATTTTAAATCCTTGCTTTTTATTTACATTAAAGAGCTGTCGAAGTGGGTATACAAATCGGAACCATGTCGGATATGCTGTTCCAAAGCATTACAACCACTTTTTCACCCGTAGGCACGAAGGTATCATTTGCCGTAATTGTATTCTCGCCCGCTGCCAAATCTTCTCTCTGTACCGAAACAGATGTTAAGACGCCCGCATTATCATAGCTTGCAAAAATAACAGTTGCACTTTTTGTCTCGGATGCACATACAGATGCGCTCTTGCCCTCTACATCATAAGATATAACTGCATCTGCGTAGCTGATATTACCGGTTGCTGCATCAATCAAAATGACTGTGTTGTTGTTTGTAACAGAATCCAAAACACAATTTGCGTTCGCCTGCAAACCGGTTGCCGTGATTGTACCGCCTTGGTTCAGTACAACGGTGTGATTGGCTACTGTACCGTACATTTTTACGGTAACGCCGCTTGCAACACTTAGCTTTGTATCATTCTTGCATGCACCCAGTACATCTAATGTTTCTCCGCTGTCTGCTGCTGCAACTGCAGATGCCAATGTTTCGTGATAGGTTTTATTCCCGTTCGTATCGGTTACCACCGCATAAGTAACTTTGCTCGGGTTTGCAGCCGTTGCATTTGCCATTGCAACATACAATGCATTTTTTACTTCATTTACATTTCCGGCACTTGCGGACAAGCTTTCCAAACCACTATTAAACATAGTTTTATAGAATGTATACGCCACCAAGCCATTCCCTTCGGAGGTAATATGTAAATTATCTGCACTGCTAACCTTAAAATCTTCCGACCCGTAACAATTCAGACGGGCATTCTGCACAGCAGTACCTGCCGGCAAATAGAAATCAAACAGCTCATCAAATTCCTTTTCGGTATATGCATCCACATAATCCTGCCAGATATCCAACTTTTGTGCATCGGTTATATCCCAACGACTCCAAATGCCATAATATCCTAGCTTGACATTGGAATTGGTAACATTGTCTTTTACCCATTTTACCAGGTATTCCATATCCGCCTTGCTGTCTGCTACCGTTGTTTCCTTGGCTTCTCCGGAAGCACCTACCGTATTAGACCCGGTTGTTCCTGCTTCTGTTCCAAATGGCTGCAGAATAACATAGTCCCAATCACGAAGCGTAAGTGCATCTAAAGCATTGTCTATCTGCCAGCTGTCTAAGCCTTCCGGCGTACGTTCCTGATAATTATTCCAGGTGATATTCGGCGTAGTTGTTCCTTCTATCCATTGCTGATAAAAATTCAAAGTCTGTCCCGGATGATAAACAAGACCTATCGTTATATCGCCCATACCCAATCTCGTACCTACAATCTGCATTCTCTGATACAAACCTTGAGAATAGCTGTTGCCGATAAACAAAATCTTTACCTCGCCGACATTTTCAACCGTAATGGTTGTATTGCCTTGCTTTGTGCCGTTTAACGGTGTGTGAACCGTCTGGCCCTGAATGGTTAAACTTTCGGCACAGTTGTAAAATGCATTTTCGCCAATGATTGCCGTATTCGAATACAGCTTCAGGCTTTGTAATGCCAGACAACCGTAAAAAGCGCTATCACCGATGGCAGTAACCGAAGACGAAATGGTAATTGCATTAAGTGCCGCCAGATTTTTAAATGCTTCATCACCAATATAAGTGATCCCTTTGTCTATAACAACCGTTGTGATAGTTCCGGCATAAGATGCCCACGGTGCCTGAGATTCTTCAGTATAATCATACAGCGCACCGCTTCCGGAAACGGTTAAGGTTTTATAATCTTCCGATATACTCCAGGTTGCCGCATCGCCGCATTCCCCGTTTTTAGCAGAAGAAGATACCTCGCCTCTTTTTGCAACCCAAGTATACAATGCACTATCCTCATCACAGTTAAACGCTGTGCCCTCTAAGGATTCCGCAAGTCCGCTCGATGCATCGCTCGCATCAGACAACGCAAATGCAAAATCCCCAATTTCTGTTAAGGTTGCCGAA
>JAFQQW010000021.1 GCA_017410375.1 Clostridia bacterium
GGAAAAAATGTTTGGAATGGACAAACTGAGCCCAAACCGCGATATAGCGCGGTTTGGGGTTACCCGAAGGCGTACAAAGGTACGTCGAGAGGCGAAGTTTGTTCATAGCAAAAACGCATTTATCAAAAGAAAACACGCAAAGTTTTGCGTGTTTTCTTCATTTGGTGTTGTTCTTGTAAGTTTGTACAAACTTTGTTTGCCTTTATACTCGCGTTTTTGCGGTCCGGACTTTTTTTACATTCCCTTTTTTAAAAATTTCTGTTGTCAAAAGCAGATTTGTGTGTTAGAATATAGTATATATATTTAATGAGGTGAACAGCAACATGATATGCAATAATATTCTAGAAGCAATGGGGAATACGCCCATCATTCGTCTTTCAAATATGACAGATGGCGAAAGTGCTGAGATTTTAGTCAAATTTGAAGGATTGAATGTGGGTGGCTCCATCAAAACCCGAACGGCATATAATATGATTTTGGATGCCGAGAAAAAGGGCTTGATACATAAAGATACAATTATTGTAGAACCTACAAGCGGAAATCAGGGTATCGGACTTGCGTTGGTTGGCGCGGTTCGGGGATACAAAACCAAAATTATTATGCCGGATTCTGTAAGCGAAGAACGCAGAAAGCTTGTTCAGCATTACGGCGCAGAAGTGGTTCTGATTCATGATGCAGGCAACATCGGTGCATGTATCGAAGAATGTTTAGAGACAGCACTCCGTATGCAGAGAGAGAATAAAAATGTATTTGTACCTCAGCAGTTCGAAAATCCTGCAAACGTTGCGATACAAAGAGAAAGAACCGGTGTTGAAATTTTAGAACAGGTTGGAAAGCCGATTCACGGTTTTTGCTCGGGCATCGGCACAGGCGGTACCATTACCGGCATTGGCGAAACGTTAAAAAGCAAAAATCCTGATATCGAAATCTGGGCAGTTGAGCCTGAGCATGCTGCAATGCTCTCGGGTGGATCTATCGGTACCCATTTGCAAATGGGCATCGGCGACGGTATCATTCCTGCCATTTTAAATCAGGAAATTTATAACGATATCTGTATTATTAAAGATGAAGAAGCCATTCAGACCTCCAAGGATTTAGCATCCAAAGAAGGAATAATGTGTGGCATCTCCAGCGGCACAAATGTGGCGGCAGCAATGAAGCTTGCCCAAAAATTAGGCAAAGGCAAAACCGTTGTAACCGTTCTTCCCGATACCGCTGAACGATATTTCTCTACACCACTTTTTGAAGATTGAAAAACGAAGGCATATGCCTTCGTTTTTTTATTTATAATATTCTTTTAAAGACTTAACAAGCTCTTGCTTGGAAACTTTTCCGGTAATCTCCAAAAATTTCTTTGCACGGTATTTTACCGAGCTTTCCGAAATAAAACATTTTTCTGAAATTTGCGCATAGTTTTTTCCATCTAATACAAGTCTTAAAATCTGAATATCAAGCTCATCGCAATGCTTCAACAGATTATCTATTTTTAGCAAGTTCATCATCTCATCATCCTGGTAAAACGGGAAAGATGGTGCTTCTGTTTTTAAAACAGAAGCCGTTTGTGTGCTTGGAAATATATCAGTTTTGTAGCTTTGTGTAATGGTCATACATGAAATATTGTTCTGATTTCTACATGCATCTGCTATTAAAAGCGCTGCTTGTCCTAATGTATCATACTGCGTATCAATCGATATAATTTGCTTTGAAAGCTCTGCATTCTCAAAATTTTTTGTACAGGAAATAATTGTAATTTTATCTGAAATCTCCGGAAATGATGCATTCAGCTTTTGTGCAAGCGAGGTCGCAGCCAAACCGTTAACGCATATCACGGTATTCACGTTACCAATATAAGGTACAAAAGAAGCAAAGCATTTATCCAGCGAACCCAAGTTATAAAAAACAGGAGCATCCGGTGAAAATCGGTTAAAACCTTCTAAACGCACCGTGTCAGAAACAGAATCCGGGTTTACACCGTAAAGCGCAACATTTCCGGGAAAGCATTGCAAAAGGTGCTCCATCAGACAATTTAAATCCGTATATACACTGTGATACTTTCCGTTTATTTGTTGTGTGCGCGGTGCAAAAAGAACAGGCGTTACGCCAAGCGAATTAGCGTAACAGACAATGTTGTTAAGCCAAACCGGGTTTGTTCCTAAAACAAAAAGAGTATCTTTTTTCATCAAACCGGATTCAGATTGTATTTCTGTGTATTTTTTTCTTCTTTTTTTCAGTGCGGAAAGCAATCCACTCAGAATCTCTTCGCACCATACGCTTTGACGGAAAGGCGTCTCACATATAATTCTGAACATGGTATCACCGCCTCTTTTCTATTTTATCACATACAAAAAAGTTCGTCAAGGCGAAAAAGTTTGTTGCGAATTGCTGAAAAATAGTATTGTTTCTTGTAAATATATGCGTTACTCTATATTATAGAGATAAATTAAGGAGTGATATCATGAAAATAACAAAGCTGGAACTCATCCATGTTAAGCCGCGCTGGATGTTTCTTAAAATGCATACAGATAAAGATATTATTGGTCTTGGTGAACCGATTTTAGAAGGACATGCACATTCAGTAGAAGCGGTTATACATGAATTTGAAGACTACCTCATCGGGAAAGACCCGATGCAAATCGAACACCATGTGCAAGCATTATACCGGGGTGGTTTTTATCGGGGCGGTCCTTTGATGCTTTCTGCAATTAGCGGTATTGAACAAGCAATGTGGGATATCAAGGGAAAATATTACAATTGTCCCGTTTACGAAATGTTAGGCGGAAAATGTCGCGATAAAATCCGCATGTATACTCACATCAAGCTTGCAGGTGTTGCAGGAGAATTTCCTATTGAGCAAATGCTTTCCATGGCAGATGAACGATTAAAAGAAGGATATACCGCACTAAAATATTCTATTATTCCACCTATCAAACAAATCGAAACACCCGAAAACATGCAAAAGCATGTAGAACGTTTTAAAAAAGTGCGCGAAAGAATCGGAAACAGTGTAGACCTTGCAATTGATTTCCATGGCAGAGTATCTCCTGCACTTTCCACTCGCTTGGCGGAAGAATTGAAACCTTATTATCCCATGTTCATCGAAGAACCCTGTCTGCCTGAAAATGTGGACAGTATGGTCACAATTGCCCGTTCAACCTCTATTCCCATTGCGGCTGGAGAACGCCTGTTTGGGAAATGGCAGTACAGAGAGTTGATTGAAAAGCAGGCAGTCAGTGTCATTCAGCCTGATTTGTGCCATGTTGGCGGCATATTTGAGGCAAGAAAGCTTGCATCCATGATTGAAATGTATTACGGCACCATTGCACCGCACAACCCATTAGGACCTATTTCGCTTGCATCGTGCTTACAGTTAGATGCCTGCGTCCCGAATTTTCTTGTACAGGAGCATCCGGGCAATCCGGATAAATCCGATTTGGGTGTTGGCTACATTAAAAAGCCCTTTGAAGTTAAAGGCGGATATATTGATGTGCCGGTTGGCCCCGGTCTTGGTGTTGAGCTTGATGAAGATGCTTTGAAAGACAAATTGTACGACGGAAAATGGACAACGCCGCGTCAATATTATGAAGACGGCAGCAACGCTGAGTGGTAAGGAGAAACATATGAATAAATCAGTTTTTGTAACAGGAGCAGCATACGGCACAGGATATACAATCGCAGAAACCTTTGCCAAAGAAGGATATAATGTTTTTATCAGTGGCAGAGTTTCGGAAAAAGTAGATTCTGCAGTACAAACATTAAAAGATACCTATGGTGTGTATGTAAAAGGATATCAAACCATTACCTTTGATCAGAAAGAAACCACCGCTATATTTGAAGACATCCGTAAAAACGGCTTTTTATTGGATGTTTTGGTATTGAATGCTGCAAATCTTGGTATCGGACAAAACAGCCTTGAAGTGGATATCGAAGCGTTTATGGATGTTTACCGCATCAATGTCGCCTGGAATTTTATGATGTCAAGAGAAGCAGCAAAACAAATGAAAGAAAAGCAAAAAGGTTCTATTGTTTTTATTACATCCAATTCTGCTTTGCGCGTAACCGAAAACCGATGTGCGTACTGTTCATCTAAAAGCGCTATTCTTGCTATGTCCAAATCCTTTGCAGTGGACTGGGGGAAATATGGTATTCGCTCCAATTGCGTGCTTCCCGGCATGATAAAAACAAGTCGGTGGTACAACAATGAAAACGATGTAAAAAACTCACTTGCAAACAAAACACCAATTCGTGATATAGCAGAGTTTCAGGATATCGCAGATGCTGTTATGTACTTTGCATCCGATATGTCCCGTAATACTACCGGTGCTGAGCTTGTGGTTGACGGTGGTATGCTCGCACAGCTTACGCCGAATTTGAATAACCAATAGCTTGATTTTCGAATTAAATTGTGTTATACTAAACTAAACATAGTTTGAGGTGATTTTTATGACAGAACTGATTAAAAGAATCAATGAATTGGCTAAAAAGTCCAGAGAAGAAGGGTTAACCGAAACGGAAAAGGATGAACAAGCAGAGCTTCGCCAAAAATACATTCAGGCATTCCGTCAGGGTTTTACAAATACCATGGAAAGTGTCTATATTATGGACGAACATGGCAACAAAAAGAAAGTGGAACGCAAAGGTAAAAAGCATACCGGCGTTAACAAAAAACAATAAAGTAAACTTTATACAAGAAAGGTCGTAGCATTTTGCTACGACCTTTTTTAAGTTAAAATTTACTTAAAAACGCTTTACCGTTTTGAATAGCTGTTTCAACTGCTTCTTTTGCGGGACCTCCGTAAATCTTTCTTTCATTTACACAAGTCTCCAACGAAATGGCATCATACACATCCTCTTCAATCAGAGGGGAGAATTCTTTAAATTCGTCAATGGTCAAATCCTCTAGAGCTTTATCTTTTGAAATGCAGTAAAAAACAGTTTTTCCTGAAATGCTGTGTGCTTCTCTGAACGGAATACCTTTTTTTACCAGATAATCCGCATAGTCGGTGGCATTTGTGAATCCGCCCGCCGCACCTTTTCTTAAATTATCTTTCTTTAAGGTGATGGTTGCGAGCATATCGGTGAACACAGGCAGACACATTTTAATGGTGTCTACACCATCAAAAATTGCTTCCTTGTCTTCCTGCATATCTTTGTTGTATGCAAGCGGAATGCCTTTCATAACCGTAAGAAGTGTCATTAAATCACCAAATACGCGTCCCGATTTGCCGCGTACAAGCTCTGCAATATCAGGATTCTTCTTCTGCGGCATAATAGACGAGCCGGTTGAAAATGCATCGTCCATTTCTACATAAGAAAATTCATGAGAATTAAACAGAATCATTTCTTCACTCATACGACTTAAATGAACCGAAATCAAAGACAAAGCAGAAAGCAATTCAATGGCAAAATCTCTGTCCGAAACACCGTCTAAGCTGTTTTCGGTTATGGAAGCAAACCCCAACTGTTCTGCCACAAACAAACGGTCGAGCGGGAAGGTTGTTCCTGCAAGCGCCCCCGAGCCTAAAGGCATAACATCTGTTCTTTTATACACATCCTGCAACCGTTCAAGGTCACGCTTGAACATCTGAAAATATGCCATTAAATAATGGGCAAATGTGATGGACTGAGCTTTTTGCAGATGGGTATAACCTGCCATAATGGTGTCCTTGTTTTTGTCTGCCATATCCAGAATGGTTTCTAAAAGCTTTTTAAGCATCCCTGAAATTTCAACAATTTCATCCTTTACATACATACGGATATCCAAAGCTACCTGATCGTTTCTGCTTCTGCCGGTGTGCAGTTTTTTACCCACATCACCAATGCGCTCAATCAGAATGGTTTCTACGTTCATGTGAATATCTTCAGCGTCAATCATGAATTCTACTTTACCGGCTTCTACATCTGCAAGAATTTCTTTTAACGTTTTGCAAATCAGAGCACTTTCGTCTTCGGAAATAATGCCCACTTTGCCAAGCATGGTAGCATGTGCAATCGACCCTGTGATATCCTGCTTATAAAGGCGAGCATCAAAGGAGATAGAGGAATTAAAATCATCCACCTTTTTATCGGTTGCTTTGTTAAACCGACCGCCCCAAAGTTTCATAACAATCGTTCCTTTCAATAAAAAAGCGGAACGAAAGGGTTCCGCTTTTCAAAGCTATTATTTTTTATTTCTCTTAAGCATGGTTGCACGGACTTTAAGCGGCAAACCAAACAGATTGATAAAGCCTGCAGAATCCTTCTGATCGTAAACTTCATCTTCAGAGAAGGTTGCGATATCTTCATCGTACAGAGAGTACGGAGATTTTGCACCGGCAGGCATACAGTTGCCTTTGTAAAGCTTCATGCGAACGGTACCGGTTACAGTCTTCTGGGTTTCATCCACAAAGGCAGAAAGCGCTTCGCGTAAAGGTGTGTACCACAAACCGTCATATACCAAATCTGCAAACTTGTTTGCAACGTCTGCTTTATAGTGAAGAGTCTGCTTGTCTAAGCAGAGATATTCAAGCTCTTTGTGTGCAGCATACAGAAGTGTACCACCGGGAGTTTCATAAACACCACGGCTCTTCATACCAACCAGACGGTTTTCAACGATATCATCAATACCAACACCGTTTGCACCTGCAAGCTCGTTTGCTTTTTTCAAAAGCTCAACGGGGGAGTCATATTTAACACCGTCGATTGCTACCGGAACACCTTCTACAAATTCGATTTCAGTGTATGTAGGAGTGTCGGGAGCAGATTCGGGAGAAACCATAAGCTTTAACAGCTTTTCATACTGGGGCTCGTTCCAGGGATTTTCCAAATCCATACCTTCGTGGGAAAGGTGCCAGATGTTTCTGTCCATGGAGTAGTTATCTTCTTTGGTAACAGGTACCGGAATACCGCGTGCTGCCGCATAATCAATTTCTTCTTCACGGGATTTGATATCCCAGATTCTCCAGGGAGCTATAATCTTAAGATGCGGTGCCAGTGCTTTAATGGTCAGTTCAAAACGAACCTGGTCATTCCCTTTACCGGTACAGCCGTGGCAAATTGCGGTTGCGCCCTCGGCTTCTGCAATTTCAACCAAACGCTTTGCAATACACGGACGGGCATGAGAGGTACCTAAAAGATATTTTCCTTCATAAACTGCACCTGCTTTTAAAGTAGGCCAGATAAAATCTTTAACATATTCTTCCTGCAGATTCTCGATGTAAAGCTTGGATGCACCGGTCTTGAGTGCTTTTTCTTCTAGGCCTTCGGTTTCTTTACCCTGACCAACGTCACCGCAAACTGCGATAACCTCATAGTCGTAATTTTCTTTCAGCCACGGAATGATAATAGAAGTATCCAGACCGCCTGAATACGCAAGAATAACTTTTTCTTTTGACATATTGCATTTCCTCCGATTTTTTGGTAAAATAGTAATTGATGTTTTACCTTTTTAATATCTTTCGACATTTTTTAAATTGTCTAAAGATGATTATACAACACTTTTTACAAAAAATCAAGGGTTAATTTTAATTTTTTATACATTTTTTGAAAAAATATACACTCGAGGTGCATAAATGAGAATATTAGGAATTGATCCCGGGGTTGCAATTGTGGGGTATGGTGTGATAGAATATACAAGTAATCAGTTTAAAGTGATTGATTACGGCAAAATCACAACACCTGCACACACTCCCTTGCCCAAGCGTTTAAAAATGGTATACGACAGCATGACACAGCTGATTGCAACCTTTAATCCGGATGTGGTTGCCATTGAAGAGCTTTTCTTTAATACCAATGTTACTACTGCGATTGCAGTCGGTCATGCAAGAGGCGTGCTGGTCTTAGCAGCAGAAAACGCAAGCAAGCCAGTGGCAGAATACACACCGCTTCAGATAAAACAGGCGGTAGCCGGATATGGCAGAGCCGATAAAAATCAGGTTCAGCAAATGGTGAAAATGTTTTTAAAATTAAATGAAATTCCAAAGCCCGACGACACAGCGGATGCATTGGCGGTGGCAATTTGCCATGCGCACTCTGCATCTCTTTCAAATAAGCTTGGTCTTTAACAAATAGGAGGTTTTTATGTACGCATTTATAAGTGGAACTCTTGAATATGCAGGAAACGGATATGTTATTTTAGACAATAACGGAATCGGATACAGAATCCACGTTCCTGCATCGGTGCTTTCAAAGCTTCCGTCCATCGGAAAGCTCGTGAAGCTTTATACATATCATCATGTCCGCGAGGATGCAATGGAATTGTTCGGTTTTCTTTCTATGGACGACAAAGAAATATATGAAGTTCTCATTTCCGTATCGGGTGTCGGTCCGAAGGTCGGACTTGCCATTCTTTCGGCAGTTGAACCCAATGCATTGATTACAGCAGTATTAAGTGGCGATGTTAAAACCATAACCAAAGCGCCCGGGGTAGGTCCTAAACTTGCACAAAGAGTCATTTTAGAGCTGAAAGATAAATTTAAAGGCTTCGGAGTAGAAGGTGTCGTTTTGCAAAGCGAGCCTGAAACAGCTTCTGTCAATAATGAAGCGATTGAAGCGTTAACTGCACTGGGGTATACCCAAAGTGAAGCAGCAAAAGCTGTTGTTGGTCTTGAAGGTACGGTAGAGCAGATTGTAGGTGCAGCTCTGCGAAACTTAATGCGTAACAGATAAGGAGAAAAATAAATGGAAGACAGAATCATCACATCTACATATACAACGGATGACCAGGACATAGAAGTCTCTCTTCGCCCACGGAAATTGGACGAATATGTGGGGCAGAGTAAAGCCAAGGAAAACTTAAAAATCTTTATTGAGGCGGCAAAAATGCGTAACGAACCGCTTGACCATGTTTTGCTTTACGGACCGCCCGGACTCGGCAAAACAACCCTTGCGAGTATCATTGCCAACGAAATGGGTGTCAGCATCCGTGTAACCTCTGGTCCTGCAATCGAACGCCCCGGTGACCTTGCGGCAATCATTTCAAATCTAAATGAAAACGATATTCTGTTTATTGACGAAATTCACAGACTTTCCAGAAGCGTGGAAGAAATTCTCTATCCCGCAATGGAGGATTTTGTCATTGATATTGTGTACGGCAAAGGCGTTTCTGCCAAAACCGTTCGTGTCGCTTTGCCGAAATTCACTTTAATTGGTGCAACCACAAGAGCAGGTCTTTTATCTGCACCTCTTCGTGACCGATTTGGGTATATCAGTCGCTTGGAAATGTATACCACCGAAGAACTTACCGATATTATAAAACGTTCTGCATCTATTTTAGATGTTATTTTGGAGGAGGATGGTGCAATCGAAATTGCCAAGCGTTCCCGTGGTACTCCTCGTATTGCAAATCGCCTGTTAAAACGTGTACGCGACTTTGCGCAAATCAAATCCAATTCAATCATTTCAAAGCAGGTGGCAGACGAAGCTTTAAACAGCATGGAAGTGGATAAGCTTGGCTTAGACACTATGGACAGAAGAATGCTGGATACCATCATTCATTCTTTTGGTGGTGGTCCCGTAGGACTTGAAACCATTTCTGCATCTATTGGCGAAGAAAGCAATACTATCGAAGATGTATGCGAGCCGTATTTACTCCAGCTGGGCTTCATCAGTCGCACTCCCAGAGGGAGAGTCGCAACCAAGCTTGCCTATGATTATTTCGGAATTCCTTATAACGGAGAATAATATATGAAGAAAATCAATCTGAAAAAATACAAATTGCGTATTCAGATGACCGTAACCAACACGCTGATTGCGATTTTAACGGTTGTTCTTTTCAGTGTTATTACATATCATGTGTTCGAGCAGGACAGTAATGAGCTTGTGACCGAATCCTTAACATCCAACTTCGAGCTGATGGCAGACCGTATGGATGAATATTTTAATACCGTAAACACACTCACCGACGTTTTTTCGAAAGATGAAGAGGTTCAGTCTGTTTTAAGCCAGACGGATATGTTTATTGCAGATTCCGACTCGGAAATGCTCAGTGCACAGCTTCAGAATGTCATTTTGCTGAACCCAACCATTCGCGAAGGATATGTGGTAACCAACCGTAACGAAATTATCAGTGCTTCAAACGGGGCGGATACAAGCTTTTTACACAATCTTTTAAAGAAAGAACAGGTGGATTTTGATAACGGCGCGTTTCTTGCGATTGAAAGTAAAAATAATCAGAATCAGATAGCGGCTGTTAAGACTATAAAAAGCTTTGACACGGGTAAAAAACTCGGATATGTCGTTATGCTTGCGGACAAGCAAAGATTACTTCAGATTTTCGAGACAGATTTATATGATGGAAAAGAACGTTTTTTACTGCTCGATTCCTCCGGAAATCTTGTTTTTCAACCGGAACACGATGAAAAGATTCCTGTCTTATCCATGCATGAAAGTATGCCCGAGGGTACGGATTCCTATGTTTCAACCATTGAGATTGATGGTGACGCATATAAGTATAACATCAAACGCTCAGCCGAAAGTGGCTGGGAGGTTGTAGTTATGGTGCCGGAAGAGGTGCTTTACAGTCATAGCGTAACGGTCGGGAACACTATTTTAGTGTATATTATCATTATTATTGTTTTGGGTATGATTTTTACAACCATCACCAACATGAGCATCACAAAACCCATTACACGCCTTGCAGAGGCAATTGACCGCGTTGCATCCGGTGACTTTAAGCACAAAATCGCTTTTTCGGCAAAAAACGAGGTTACATTTATCGCAGATAATTTTAACAATATGGTCGATGAGATTCAAGGCCTTACAAAAAAGATTTTCTCCACACAACAACGTCTGTATGAAACAGAGCTTGAACGTAAGCAATTTGAATTAAGCCTTCTGCAGTCACAAATCAATTCTCATTTTCTGTACAATACCTTAAGCTGTATTCGGGCGATGTCCCGTAAAGGGGCAACCGAAGAGGTGTCAAATATGATCAGCAGTCTTGTGCATATGCTCCGTTATGCTTCCAATATGCAGGACAAGACGGTGCTTCAGGATGAGTTTACAAATATCAGGCATTATGTATACATCCAAAGAATGCGACTTGGAGAACAATTACAGTTGATTTTTGATGAAAATGATGATATAATGAACAGCGAAGTGCCTAAAATGATTTTACAACCTGTTGTTGAAAATTCTATTTTGCACGCGTTTAATACTAAAAAAGGAGAGTGGAGTATCCGCGTTTCCGCAAAGCGAAAGGACGACAATCTTACGATACTGATAACCGACAACGGTTGTGGCATGTCTGCAAAAGAGATGGAAAAACTCAGTTTATCCTTAAAAGAGAAAAAGAGCATCTATGATACAAATGATGCCAAAAACAGTATCGGACTTGTAAATATTCAGAACAGAATACGTTCCCTTTACGGAGATGGCTACGGTGTCCGGGTAAGAAGCTGGAAAAATATAGGCACCGCAGTTGCGATACAAATACCCTATAAAAGAAGTGATGAATATGTATTCCGTACTTTTAATTGATGATGAATCCTGGGTCTTGGAGGATATAAAAAGCCTCCTGGACTGGGAAAAGCTAGGCTTTAAAATTGTCGGCGAGGCAAATGACGCTGAAAGCGCAAAACAACTGATAGAATCCGAAAGACCGGATGTTGTAATCAGTGATATCCGTATGCCGGGCTTAAGTGGCATACAGTTGCTTGAAAGCTATGCATCGTCAGATATTTCGTTTAAAAGTGTTTTTGTAACCGCTTACGGCAAATTTGAATATGCCAAAAAAGCACTCGATCTTGGTGCAGATGGCTATTTGTTAAAACCTGTCGAGTCAGAAGAACTTGTGTCGACATTGAACAAAATCAAAAAGCAACTGGATGAACAGGCCGGTGTTTCAGATCAGATGCGCAAGTGGGACAAAGCGCAAAAGCTGTATCTGCTTTTAGACGGTGCCGATGATGAACAAACGCAAAAAGAACTGATTAACGATATTGGCGTTCCCCATGTTTCTGATGCCTTTGTTCTGGCGATTGCAAAAGAACCGTCCGAAACCATGCAGAATCTGCTGTCGGATTTTCCGATGCACCTGACGGTTTTACCGCTGTCTGGCAAACAATGTCTTCTTTATATTCAAAGTCAATCGGGCATTTTTAATCTGATTACCTACAAAAACATGTTTGCTTACCTGAGAGATTTCTGTGAAGCTCATTCCGTGTATTTGGGCTTAAGTCGGATTATGCGACAGAAAAGAAAATTCCGTTCTGCATTTATCCAGGCTGAAAACGCATTGGACGCCGCGTTTGTTACAAACCAAAAACTGAATGCTTATTATTTCAATGATGTCAACGTTCAGGAAATATTAAATATGGTTTCCAGACAGAAGTCAATTGCGAACAAAAATGAGTTGCTTAAAATTTTACCTGACGAATTTCGCAAACAGCGCGTAACCGGAGATAAACTTTCGGAGGTGTTAAAAAATATCGCGATACACTTTGAACTGGATGATGACTTAAAAGATGCTGATGTCAAAAACCTGGCAATCCAATTCGGCTCGCTTGATGCGTATTTTGCGTATCTTACACAGTGTCTGGGTGAAACAAACAGAAAACGCTCCGGAAAAACAAGCTCTCGTGCTATTGTGAAAGAAATTGCAGACTATATTCAGGAAAATTATGACCGCAAAATCATGATAAATGATCTGGCACAGCAATTCTTTTTAAATCCGAGTTATTTAAGCAATCTGTTTAAAGTGGAAACCGGCAAATCGTTTACTGCGTATCTCGTAGAGTGTCGCTTAAAAAAAGCTAAGGAGCTTTTGGAAAATACCGATCTTTCTCTTTATGAAATCAGCGCCAACGTCGGATATGAAGATTATTTCCATTTCAGTAAACTGTTTAAAAAGCATATGAATATTTCGCCTGCGAACTATCGTAAAAACAAACTTGAAAACACCGCTTCACATGATTCTGAAACGGAATAACAGAGCATAAAGTTATACACACCTGCATATCTATTTGCAGATGTGTATATTTTTTGGGAAATTTTTCAATAAGGTATTGACAAATTTGTAAAATAGTGTAAAATAGTATTATTAGCACTCAAGAGTGTAGAGTGCTAAACGGCTAAAAGGAGGAAAAAACATGAACATTAAACCTTTAGGTGACAGAGTTGTAATTAAAATGATTGAAGCGGAAGAAACTACCGCAAGCGGTATTGTTCTTCCCGGTTCTGCAAAGGAAAAACCGCAGATGGCTGAAATTGTTGCAGTAGGCCCCGGCGGTGTTGTAGACGGTAAAGAAGTGGTTATGGAAGTTAAAGTGGGCGACAAAGTAATTACCAGCAAATATGCAGGTACTGAAGTGAAATTTGACGGCACAGAATATACCATTTTAAAACAAAGTGATATTTTGGCAATTGTTGACTAATTTTAATGAAAGGTGGAGTAAAAAATGGCAAAAGACATTTTGTTTGGTGAAGAAGCAAGAAAAAGCCTCGAAAACGGCGTAAACAAGCTTGCTGACACCGTAAAAGTAACATTAGGCCCTAAAGGCAGAAATGTTGTACTGGATAAAAAATTCGGTGCACCGCTTATTACAAATGACGGTGTAACCATCGCAAAAGAAATTGAACTGGAAGATCCTTTTGAAAATATGGGCGCACAGCTTGTAAAAGAAGTATCGACCAAAACCAACGACGTTGCAGGTGACGGTACCACAACCGCTACACTTTTGGCACAGGCGCTTATTCATGAGGGTATCAAAAACGTTGCAGCAGGTGCAAATCCGATGGTACTCAGAAAAGGCATCTCCAAAGCTGTAGATCAGGTTGTAGAAACCATTAAAGCAAACAGCGAAAAGGTGAAGGGCAAGGAAGATATTGCCCGCGTAGCCGCTGTTTCTGCTGCAGATGATGAAATCGGTCAGTTGATTGCCGATGCAATGGAAAAGGTAACCAGCGATGGCGTAATTACCGTTGAAGAATCCAAAACTGCAGAAACCACAGCAGATATCGTTGAAGGTATGCAGTTTGACCGCGGTTACATTTCTCCTTACATGGTAACCGATACCGATAAGATGGAAGCTGTAATTGACGATGCATACATCTTGATTACAGATAAGAAAATCTCCAATATTCAGGAAATTCTTCCCGTTTTGGAACAGATTGTTCAGTCCGGTCAGAAGCTTGTAATCATTGCTGAAGATATTGAAGGCGAAGCACTTGCTACCTTGCTTGTAAACAAACTTCGTGGCACCTTTACTTGCGTTGCAGTGAAAGCACCGGGCTTTGGTGACAGGAGAAAAGCAATGCTTGAAGATATCGCTATTCTTACCGGTGGTCAGGTAATTACCGATGACTTAGGTCTCGATTTGAAAGAAACCTCGGTTGAACAGCTTGGTCGTGCAAAGCAGGTTAAAGTGCAGAAAGAAAACACTATCATTGTTGATGGTGCAGGCGATTCTCAGCAAATTGCAAGCCGTGTTGCACAAATTAAGGCTCAGATTGAAGAAACTACCTCTGATTTTGACAGAGAAAAACTGCAGGAAAGACTTGCAAAGCTTTCCGGCGGTGTTGCTGTTATCCGCGTAGGCGCAGCAACTGAAGTGGAAATGAAAGAAAAGAAGCTGCGCATCGAAGATGCTCTTGCTGCAACACGCGCAGCAGTTGAAGAAGGTATTGTGCCCGGTGGCGGTACCGCATATATTAATGCAATTCCTGCCCTTGACAAAATGCTTGAAGAAACTGCAGGCGATGAAAAAACCGGTGTACTGCTTGTAAAGAAAGCATTAGAAGCACCCGTAAAGCAGATTGCTGCAAATGCAGGTCTCGAAGGCAGTGTAATCGTGGATAAAATCATCAACAGCCCCAAAGGTATTGGCTTTAATGCACTAACCGAAGTGTATGAAGACATGATTCAGGCAGGTATTGTTGACCCTGCAAAGGTTACCAGAAGCGCATTGCAGAACGCAGCAAGTGTAGCATCCGTTGTTCTGACAACCGAAAGTGTTGTTGCAAATCAGCCTGAGAAGGAAGCACCTATGCCGGCAGGTGGCGGTATGCCCGGCGGCGGAATGGGTATGTATTAAAAAATTAAACGGAAAGCATTTGCTTTCCGTTTCAGCGTGTCGATAAACCTATCGACACGCTGTCAGAGCGCGAAAAAGGAAGTTATATTTTGTCAATTTGAATTCGTCGGCGTACAGAGGTACGGTAGAGTTCAAATTGACAAAAAGCAAGCAATGGAGCGGAATCCTCGATAGATTCCGCTCCATTCAACATCTGTTCAAACCGGAGATTCTTCGCTTCGCTCAGAATAACAAATAGTTCTTTGCTTGCGGTAGAACGACTTTTTCGACAGTCTGAAACGGAAAGTATTTGCTTTCCGTTTTTTATATACAAAGTTCTTGCAGATTTTGTCAAAATATGATATACTGAATAAAAAGTAAAATCAAGGAGAAAAACAATGGAAAATATAACAGAAGTTTTGGTAAAGAAAAAGAAAAACGGAACAGATGAATTGAAATCGTTTTTTGTAGTGCTTTTAGGATTTATTTTGGTGGCTGTATCCGCAAAATATCTTGGCGCTTTCAGTGTAATCGCTGTTGCTCTGATTATTTATCTCGCATATCGTCTTTTGCTTTCTTTTGATATGGAATTTGAATATTGCCTTGTGGATAAAGAAATTCGTGTAGATAAAATTTTGAGCAAGAAAAAAAGAAAAGATTACATCCGTGTTGAAGGGGATGAAATTGAATACATTGCTAAGCTTTCTGATGTGGGTGAAAGTGAACTGAAAAACACAAAAATTTATATGGCATCCGAGTTCATGAACGCTTCGGATAACTATGTTGTAAAAGCGAACAAGGGCGGAGTAGCTATGAGCGTAGTGATAAAAGGTGATGAACGCGTTTTGGCACATTTAAAACGTGTTATGCCGGGTAAGGTGAGATAAAATGCAATTAACGCATGAACTGATTAAAAACAATCTTCCTGTGCGATTTTCGCACCAGAACAAAGGTGATTTCGGACATGTTCTTGTAATTGGCGGCAGCTACGGAATGGCAGGTGCTGTTTGTATGACGGCACAAAGCGCCCTGAAATCCGGTGCAGGGCTTGTGACTGTCGCAGTTCCTGAAAGAATTGCGGACATCGTTTCTGTGAAGCTGACAGAGTGTATGGTTTTGCCATTGCCGGATGAAAATGGTATGCTTTCCGCTTCGGCAAGACAGACAATAAAAAGTTTTTTACCGAAAGTAAATACCGTTGTGTTTGGTATGGGTGCAAGAAAATGTGCAGGCACAGCCGCCATTCTTGAATTTTTACTGCAGACTTTTACCGGCACGTTGGTTTTGGATGCGGATGCGTTGAATGTACTGGCGGAAAATCCTGAGCTTTTTCACATCAAACGAAAATGCATGTTGATTTTAACACCACACCCCGGAGAAATGGCTCGGTTGATGAATCTGGAAATCTCCTTCGTGCAGGCAGAACGTGAAAATAACGCAAAAAAATACGCACAAACGAACAATCTGGTTTTGGTTTTAAAAGGAGAAGGCACTGTTATATCGGACGGTGAGAAGTTTTTTTTGAATCCTACGGGCAATGTGGGAATGGCAACAGGTGGTTCGGGAGATGTTTTGGCAGGTGTTATCGGCGGTTTGGCAGCACAGAAAATTACGCCGCTTCACGCCGCATTCTGCGGATGCTATCTGCATGGACTTGCGGGAGATATTGCGTTAAAGGAAAAGACATATTTTTCTCTTACGGCTTGTGATTTAATCACATATCTGCCCGAAGCATTCCGTGAAATTTTACTTTAGATGTATGAATTGGAAACTTGCGGTAAACAATATCTTTGAAGATTATGTTGTGAGGTGAGTTTCCTATGTAACATTTTTCAAGAATTGTCATAATATTGGTATTGACCGAGTCCTTTCAAAATGGTATAATGAATTGTGGTTTTATCACAAATTATAATTTGAGAGGTCCCGGATATGTGCAGCAGAAAGAAAAAGAAAACAGAAGCTGCATCTTTAAAAGAAATGCAGCAAGCGTTAAAACAGGGATATATTGAATCCGGCGCTGTTAACTTAGAATATGCCGAAATGTGTTTGGTTGCTGAAAATGAAGCTTTTGCAACCTGTGAGGAAAAACTTTCGGAGTGTGAGTAAAGCGTGAATGTTAAGCGTGGCGATATTTATTATGCGGACTTAAGTCCGGTTGTCGGTTCGGAGCAGGGTGGTGTACGTCCCGTGCTTATTATACAGAACAATATCGGCAACAAGTACAGCCCGACAGTTATTGTAGCAGCAATCACTTCACAAATCAACAAAAATAAGATGCCGACGCATGTGGAGCTGGATGCTGTAAGATATGGGCTTGCAAAAGATTCTGTGGTTCTTCTGGAGCAGGTAAGAACCTTGGATAAAAAAAGATTAAAAGAAAAAATCGGTTCTGCAGACTTAAAGATGATGGAAAAAGTAGATATTGCTCTTGAAATCAGTTTCGGCTTAAGCGAGGGAATACTGCGAACCAAGGAGGAATGAATGTGAAAAAAAGAAATGTGCTTATTGGATTGGTGGTAGCAGGTCTTGCCGTTACATATGCTGTTGCGGCAACTCCCGGCAGTGATTCTGATCCGGTTATCTCTTTAAGCTACTTGACCGAGGTTTTTAAGCCGGAAATCAGGCAGGAAACACAGTATCAGCTTGTTAACCTTTCCGCGGGACAGAAGTTGGTTGGCGGTATGGGTGCAGAAATGATTCTTCGCATGGGAAGCGCAAATGTGATTGCAACAGATTTAGGAGGCATATCCGATGTCACTTTAGGCTATGATCTTTCGGGTGGCGTTGCTGTTCCGGCAAATCATCATCTCATTGTTCCGCGTGATGACGGAAGAGGTGTTGTTGCAACCGCTGACTGCATCTTTATGGTTAAAGGAACGTATCAAATTCAATAAATAAAAAAAAGAACCACAAAGTGGTTCTTTTTTTTATTTATTTTTCTGCAGGATAAATTTTCAGCTCGAATTTATATGATCCGCTATCGGATGTAGCATAGTTAGAAAGGGGGACGTTTGACGGGTTCTCAATTACAATTGTAACCGATGCTTCGTCCCGGTTTTCCACATCAGTAATAAATGTTTCTATTTTAATTTCCTTGTCGCCGTCTTTCAGAACACCACGAACGGGAAGTCCGGTCATGTCCTGTGCAGTACAGGAAACTGGAATTGCGGACTTATTAACCACAAAACGTATTTTGTTGAGCGGAACTTTCGAGCCCTGGAAGGTGTATTTCAGGTCAAAAGGATCAAAATTTGTTAATGACCCTTTGTATTCGGGCATTTCAACAGCTTCTGCTTCTTCAGATTCAGCCGTTTCAGTGAATTTAATTTCTTTTTCATCAGAAAGCGCACGGGTCATCAGCATACTGCCGCCCATATCTTTTTTCTCGCCTGAAACTGTTTCTGCTTCAATGGTGTATTTGAATTCCGAATCGGCATTCTCAACCTTAACAATAAATTCATAAGGGTACTGGGTGGTTGTAGCACTTTCGGTTTTGCCGTCTGCAGTGTATGTGAGTGTTACAGATTTCACATCCTTAGGTAAGCTTGTGATGTAAACATAAGCATAATAACTTTCGGGATGAATCTGCAGAACATACCCTTTTCCTGATTTATGTGTCGATACGGTTGCACCTAATTCATAAGTGCCGTCTAAAGTATAACTGCTCTTTGCAAATGCAGGTGCTTTGATATCGGGCAATGCAATGGTTACAGCAACCAGATCCTTTGCAGGAACAGTTACATCAAATTTGCCGTCTGTAACCGTAATTCCGGATTTTTCGCCTTTTTCGTTGAATAAGGTTGCTTTACCGCTGTATGCTGTACCGCCAGGAATGCCTTCAAGCAGTGAAACGGTGGTTGTGACGTCTTTGTTGCTCTCATTCATGAGGGCGACGCCTAACAATCCGTCTTTTTTAGCCGCCATCCAGTCAATCTGAAGATTGCCGGAATCAATCGTGTTTTCTGCAAGATAGGGCCACATGTTGTCTTCACCGTAGAATGTGCCCGGCGCATGACCGTATTGATGTGAGTTGAAGTAAGCATATCCTTGCTGGCGCAGAGCAGGGAAGCTGATGTTGCCATCAGACCATGCCATGGTCTGGGAAATTAAGAATTCTTCCAGCATTGCCAGGAATGGCGGAATATGATGCCAGTAAATGGACGTGAAGTCAGGACCTTCGTACATATACTCGGGGAACTGTTCGTAGTCAGAGTAGAATGTGCGGTAATAGCCCGAATATGTGCCGAATCTGCCGATAATCGCATTTCTTGCAGCGGTTTCGTAAATGTCATTGCCGGTGTATGCGGAAAGTCTCACAAAATCACCTGCCCAATATTGCATGATGATGTTAGCAGAATCTCTGTCAAAGGTAGAGCTTTGTTCAAGACCTAAGCCGACTCTTGAGGAAATCCACGCAGGCTTTAAGGCTTTCTTTTCGCGCAAAGGTGTGTTAAACCCTTCTGCACCGCGTTCACTGCCTACACGATAATGTTTGTCATCATACCAGAACATACTTTCGGATTCTTTGTATTCAATACCGCCACCAACGTGCACAACCATCTCGGGATGGTCAATGTCGTTTGTCATAAGCTCTGTATTGCGTTTTTCACCGTCAATACCGGGAACCCATAACGCGGTTAACATTTTTTGCGCCACATGTTCCGCCGCGTCTAAATACTTTTTGTCCTTTGTCACATCGTAAATATCCATTAAGGATGCGATGTTTGGATAGTAGGAAATATAAATAAACGATTCCCATGCAGGCAAAGTTTCCGAAGTGCTGTATACATTTTTCTCTATAAATGTATCCGCTTTTTCAATGGCATTATCCAAATACTGTTTGTCACCTGTGAAAATATAAAGATTTAAATCGTTAGAGAAGTTTGCAACCGAGCCGTATTCGTTCACAACGCCTCTTTTGCCTTTTTCCAAACCTATACTGTAAAGGTAAGGAACGTTACCTCTCGTCATTTCGTACAAGCCGGCTGTAACGTTTAAATTGTATCCGTTTCGCGGTGTACCGATGACATCCGGATCTTTTTCAATTCGCTCCCAGTTACTGTTAGAGCCAAACTTTACTGTACCGTTGTTAAAATGCAGAGACGGTCTGGTTAAAAATGCCGCTAAAGTTGGAATAGCTCTTCTTTCGAGCATTTCTTCGTCCTCGGAAAGGAGATATGCCTGCAGGGCAATCATAGGATTAGCTTCTGAAACGGTTGTAACCGATTCCATATTATAATGCCCTTTCATTTCGTTATCCCAACCACTTTGCTTATCGTCAAGCATTAAGTTTCTGGTGTTGAAAATGGCATCATTCAACGTAAAATAGGTATTTTGACGGTAATCGTCCACATCATATAAGCTTTCGGTGATGAATCTGTAATTTTCAAACCAATCCGAAACCGAGCTGATGACACGGTATTTTAAAGTATGTGTTTCGCCTGCCGAAAGATTTGATGCTTCGCTGCCCAAAAGCGGTGCGAAAAGTGTACCCTTAAAGGTATTGCTCGGCGTTTTCATGTTGATACCAAACAGATTATTAAAGGGACGAATCCAGCGAAGCGGTATGTAGTCAGGTTCAACCACAACACCTTTGGTTATGGGCAAAGCACCATATTTGTTGTTTTCAGCTAAAGTATAACACCCCATAGGTGTAAACAAAAACTGTTCGGAAATCAGACTGATTTCGTCGTGAATTCGTTTTTCGATGGTACGGAACGGCGCAACTGCATCGGTAAACTCTTCGTACCCGAAATCGCCGCCTTCCCAGCAAGCAACCGAATAAAAACCATCATCCTTTGCTGTGATGCTTACACTGACCAAAGGAGCTTCTGTTTCATCTAAAGTCCATGTGGAGGAAAGTGTAGCACCGTTTTCTTCACCAAAATATAATGTTACGTAATTTCCGTTTTGTGTGTAATCGGTGGGTACATACCATTTGCCGTTTCCCGCCTGATATGGATTTAAACCGAAATAATGTTCGCTTGTTCCGTCGGGCAGATTGCGTGTTGTTTCAAACGAAATCAAATCAGAAGCACCGTTGCTTTTAGCTTTGTCTGCACGCAAAACATAGTGTCCGAGCTCTTCATTTCTTGCATTAGTCATAACCCAACTGCCGTCAGGGGCTTTGCTGTAAATTTCGTTTTGCACAACCTGACCTTTAGAGGTGGGAACCTTATAAAATACAACCTTAACCTTATCATTTTCTAAAACAGCCGATTCGGTGGGCTGATTCTGTTCGGTCGCGTATTTCGGGAATGCCAGAACCGCCTTGTTGACCATAGATACGGGAGCAGCCATTGTTTTTAAGGTCGTAAAGTTTTCGGGAGGCAGGAAGGTGTCACTCTTACACAACAAAATAGAATCACATCTTGCGTAAAAGCCCGAGCTGTCAATTAAGGATAAAGTGTGCTTACCGGGTGTAAGTGTTACTTTTTCAGGTGCCTTTGCCCATCTGTAACCGTCACCACCGTGGGTACCGAATTTGTGTGAAACAACTTTGTCATCAATGCCAACGTTGAAAAATCTGTCGCCCTGCTGATTGGTGGAAAAGTCTCTGGAGCGCACCCATACATTGTATTCGCCGCCGTCTGTAATTTCAAATCCCGCTTTTGCAGGCTTAGCGCTGGAAGCGTCAGCATCTTTAATGGTTGAGCCGGTTGCAAGGCCTTGGAAAGCAGTGGTTTCAAAGGCACCGGTTGCGTTTAAATCAAATGTCCATGTTCCAAGCTCTGTAAAAGAGGAAGGTCTGAACCACAGCATTTCTTCGGGGATTGTCGCTAAAATGGTTACTGTATTTGTGTTTCCGTTCCAGTCAACAGATGCTCCAAGAGCTTCCGAAACAAAGCGGAGAGGAACCATTGTTCTGGAATTTACTAAGGTTGCAGGCTGGTCCAGTGTAACTGACTTGTCTTTAACCTGCGCCTGAGTGTCGTCAATAGTAAGACGGATGGGTGTACCGTTTCGATATCCGGTTGCAGTCTGAGATTCGTCATCCCATGAAACTGTACATCCCAATGCTTCAAAAATGGCACGGAAAGGTACCATGGTACGGTCGTTTATCAGTAAAGGATCTACATCAAAGTGCATATATTCTCCGTTTAATTTAACCGCAATCTCACTATCCGGTCTGTCAGCATCCGGAACAGAGGATTTTTGAGGTGCTTCATACATGCCGTCTTTGTAATTATTCTTTTTCAGATATTTAAACGCCTCAGGAGTATCAATAGGCGAAAAATCCGGATCATCTGTAATAATCAGCATGGACCATCTTGCATAGTGTGCTGAACTGTCCACAAGTTCTAATTCATATTCATCGCCAAAAATCGGAATAAAATCCGAGGTTTCCCAAAACCAGCCGTCATTGGTATGCGCTCCGAAAGTGTATTCCGTTGTACCGAGTTTAAAATCAAAATAACGGGACCCCGGCTCTGATGTGTAATCCCGGCTTAAGCAATGTAATTTGTAGTTTCCGTCTTTTGGAATGACAATTTTTGTTTTTGCGGAAGCCGGTGCGGTGTTTCTGTCACTCTTACCTTTTAAGTAAAAATCCACATAACCGCCTGCATCATTTACGCCAACCTTCGTCCAGGTGCCAAGCTCGCCGAAATTGTCAGGTGTTACGGTAATATACGTCTTATCATCCTTAAAAGTGAGCGGATTTTCCAACGTATCAATAATGGTTATATCGGTTGCATCAAGCAAAGCCTTCATGCCTGCGTGGTCGGAGGGTGGCGTTAAGCCTTGGTTTGTGGAAAGGATAATCCCCTGTACGCGTGCCCAGTATGCACCGGTGTCAGCAATCTTAAGAATATTTTCTCCGGGTTTCAACTCCACTGTACCGGCTTTTATCCAGCTCCATGTATTCGAGCCGGTGTTTCCGATTTTTGTGTCCAGAAGCGTGCCGTTTACTTCAATATTGCAGTATCTGGTATCGGGTGCTTCGGTAAAATCGCGGGTTAATGCCCAAAGAGTATATGTGCCGGGATTCGGTGCTTCAAACCGAAGGGTGGCAGGCTCTGTTTTTTCAGGCTTCCTGTCCGGCGTTCCGACTAAAACCTCCAACATGGCCCCTTTGTCTGTTTCGTTCAAAATGCGCCAGGTTCCAAGACTCTCTTTAAAATCATTACCTCTGATGAAAATAGTGGTTTCATCGCTTGCAGACGCAGGAATACAAAGTAAAGATGTCAAAAAGCAAACGACCAGAAGTAACGCAACACTTTTTTTCATTTTAATCCCTCTTTCTTTTTTATTCTTATTTTCATTATAATAAAAAAATATTCTGTTTTCTATTGCATTTTGTGACTTGTTTATGTTAAAATGTGACTTGAGGTGAAGTGAGTTGAAAGAGCTAAACAGAACAACAAGACTGCAAAACAAACATTTTAAGGATTTGAATCCGCTGGTTTTCGGGGAACACATCTGTCCGCCCGGACATTCCTCAAATGGCGAATCACCGTCTTACTTGCTGATTCATTATGTGATTTCGGGCAAAGGAACACTTTTTGCAGGTGATAAAACCTATGAAATTTCTGCAGGGCAAGCCTTTATCAAACGACCGCATGAGGATGTCATTTATACCGCCGATGAAAAGAACCCCTGGCACTATTACTGGATTATTTTTGACGGGGAAATGAGCAGGCGCTTTCATGAAATGGAGCATGTCTTTTCTTGTCCGTCTTATGTTTTTGAAAACATGTCTAAAGTGTTTTCTTTAGATTCCTTACAGGAAGAACATTTAGCCTCGGGACTTTTTTCTCTGTACCGGGAAGCTTTTAAAGATAAAGAAGCAGACAATCCGGTTTTAAAAATCAAAAACTACATTGAGTTGTATTTTAATCAGCCCATCCGGGTTGAACACCTTGCCGAAATTGTAAATTTGAACCGAAACTATCTTTCGCGTATTTTTCATAAAGAAACCGGCATGAGTATGAAGGAATATTTAACGGATATACGCATGAAATATGCTGTCGAATGCTTAAAACATGGTATGTCGGTAGGCGAGACGGCTTCTGCACTGTCCTATACCGATCAGTTCATTTTCTCAAAAGCTTTTAAAAAGCATTACGGCGTTTCGCCCGTGGATTACCGCAAGCAGGCAAAACAAATGCTTTAAAATAAAACAGACCGCCATTTTAGGCGGTCTGTCAGACTGTCGAAAAAGTCGCTTAACCGCAAGCAAAGAACTATTTGTTATTCTGAGCGAAGCGAAGAATCTCCGGTTTGAACAGATGTTGAATGGAGCGGAATCCATCGAGGATTCCGCTCCATTGCTTGCTTTTTTGCACTCTGTTTTGTTTATTCGTAATCGACAACGTCAATCCAGCTAAGCAGAAACTCCCGTTCTTCTTCTTTGCCTTTAGAAAGCTGAGATGCTGCTACAATCGGAATCCATTTTTGTACATACTGTTTTGCAATGTCGTTTTTCAGACAAAAAGCGTTTAAATATTTTTCCGCACCCTGAATGTCTTTTTTTAACCAGAACAAAAGGTAGGTGCGCGCCGCATCTGCGGAAGCATTGCCTTGTGTCACATGCGACCAGTCAATCACATATTCCTTGTCATCGGGAGTAATAATCACGTTGGAAGGATTCAAATCTCCATGACATACCTTTTTGTGCTTAGGCATCCCGTCAAGTCTGGTGTGAAGCTCGTACCGCGTAGTTGCATCTAAATCGGTAGAATTGATTTTTGCATGCATTTTATCCTTTAATTTGTTCAGCATGCTTACTCGCATAGAAAGAATGTCAGCCTGCACTTTAACCAGTCGCTGAATATAAACATCCTTGTTTTCGGGATCTTCTTCCATCAACTCAGCAAGGGTTTTGCCTTCTACATATTCTAAAACAATTGCCCATTTGCCGTCAATTTTGGTTACTTCCAACAATTTTGGTACATTAAGTGTTGTCTCTTCAATGCGCGCCTGATTTAAAGCTTCGTTTAAAATGTTGGCTTTGGAATAGTTTTCCTCAAATACCTTAACCGCTTTGTCACCTACACGATAAATGGTTTTATCAGGTCTTTTTGCAATAATGGTTTCTAATTTCATGCTCGTTTCCCTCCGTAATAAGCATTTAAATACATTTCCTTGATTTCACGCATCAAGGGATATCTTGGGTTTGCACCTGTGCACTGATCATCAAATGCCTGCTCCGTCATATCATCCAGAGATTTTAAGAATGTATCTTCATCAATGCCATAATCCTGTATTGTCTTTTTAATGCCAACCTTTTCTTTAAGCGCATCAAGAGCCTGAAGCAGGTTTTCTAATTTTTCGTTATCGTCTTTACCACCCAAGCCCAAGGCATCTGCAATTTCGGCATAGCGCGAAAGGGTGTGCGGATGGTCGTACTGGGAAAATGTGCCCATTTTTGCAGGGGCTTCGGAAGCGTTAAAACGAACAACCTCATTAATCATCAACGCGTTTGCAACACCGTGAGGCAGATGGTGAAATGCACCCAATTTATGCGCCATGGAGTGGCATACGCCCAAAAATGCATTGGCAAATGCCATACCGGCAACTGTTGCCGCGTTTGCCATTTTTTCTCTGGCTTCCACATCGGTAAGACCGTTTTCGTAAGCGCGGGGGAGATATTTGAAAATGATTTTAAGCGCCTGCAATGCCAACCCGTCTGTGTAGTCTGTGGCAAGCATAGAAGCATAAGCTTCCATTGCATGGGTCACAGCATCAATGCCCGATGCTGCAGTTAACCCTTTGGGTGCTGTCATGTGTAAATCGGTGTCCACAATTGCCATGTTAGGCAAAAGTTCGTAGTCCGCCAAAGGATATTTTACACCACTCTGCTCGTCGGTGATTACCGCAAAGGGGGTAACCTCAGAGCCGGTACCTGCCGAGGTGGGAATTGCGATGAAATACGCCTTTTCTCCCATTTTCGGGAATGTGTATACACGTTTACGAATGTCAATAAAGCGCATTGCCATGTCCATAAAATCTGCTTCGGGATGTTCATAAAGCACCCACATGATTTTTGCCGCATCCATTGCAGAACCGCCGCCAAGTGCGATGATGGTGTCGGGCTTAAAGGCCTGCATCTGCTCAGCGCCTGCTTTTGCACATGCTAAGGTTGGATCGGGTTCCACTTCAAAGAAAGTGGTGTGTTGGATGCCAAGCGCATCCAATTTATCGCAAATTGCCTTTGTGTGACCGTTTTCATAAAGAAAGGAATCGGTTACAATAAAAGCCTTTTTCTTGCCCATAACCGTCTTTAACTCGTCAAGTGCCACAGGCAGACAGCCTTTTTTGATATAAATCTTTTCAGGAGCTCTGAACCACAGCATATTTTCCCTTCTTTCTGCAACCGTCTTAATGTTTAAAAGATGCTTAACACCTACGTTTTCGGATACCGAGTTGCCGCCCCAGGAGCCACACCCCAATGTCAGCGAGGGAGCCAGCTTAAAGTTGTACAAATCGCCAATACCGCCATGCGATGAGGGGGTGTTTAATAAGATTCGGCAGGTTTTCATCCGCGCACAGAAAGCATCAAATTTATCTTTTGCAAGTCCGGGATTTAAATATACCGATGCTGTATGTCCGTATCCGCCGTCTGCTATTAGCTGTTCAGCTTTTTGAAGGGCTTCTTCAAAGGTTTTGACTTTATACATTGCAAGAACAGGGGAGAGCTTTTCGTGGGCAAACTCTTCGGAAATCTCAACAGATTCCACTTCGCCAATCAGGATTTTTGTGGTTTCGGGAACATCTACGCCTGAAAGTGTCGCAATTTTATGGGCGGATTGTCCTACGATTTTAGCATTCAACGCACCGTTAATCAAAATGGTTTTGCGTACCTTTTCTGTTTCTTCCGGATTCAGGAAATAACAGCCTCGTGTTGCAAATTCTGCCTTTACTGCATCGTAAACGTTTTCAAGTACTAAAACGCTTTGTTCGGAAGCACAAATCATGCCGTTATCAAAAGTTTTAGAATGGATAATGGAATTGACCGCAAGCAGAATATCCGCTGTGTCATCTATAATTGCAGGGGTGTTGCCTGCGCCTACGCCAAGAGCGGGCTTGCCGGAGGAATATGCTGCCTTAACCATACCCGGACCGCCGGTTGCGAGTATGATGTCCGCTTCTTTCATAACCGTGTTGGTCATATCCAGTCCCGGTACATCAATCCAGTCCACAATGCCTTCGGGCGCGCCGGCTTTAACCGCCGCTTCCAGTAAGATTTTTGCCGCCGCAACAGTAGCATTCTTTGCTCTCGGATGCGGGGAAATGATAATAGCATTTCTTGTTTTAAGTGCCAGAAGAATTTTGAAAATTGCAGTAGAAGTGGGATTGGTTGTAGGAATAACCGCCGCAATAACGCCGATAGGCTCTGCGATTTTCTGAATTCCGAACGCCTTGTCCTCTTCAATTACACCGCAGGTTTTGGTGTCTTTATATGCGTTGTAAATGTATTCAGCTGCATAGTGGTTTTTGATAACCTTGTCTTCTACAACACCCATACCGGTTTCCTCAACCGCAAGCTTTGCAAGCGAAATACGAGCTTTGTTTGCCGCTGTTGCCGCCGCTAAGAAGATTTTGTCTACTTGTTCCTGGGAATAGGTCGCAAATTTTTTCTGCGCTTTGCGTAAATTTTCAAGCGCGTTTTCCAAGGCTTCAATACTGTCTACTGTCATTCTTTTGTCATTCATTTAAAATGCCTCCTTACAAGATTTGGAAATTTCTTGCTTCGGTATCATTATACCAAACGGTTGCATAAATTTGAAATATAAATTTGTCATTTCGTCATATCACTTTTGATATGACCTAAACAAAAAATACTGAAAAAACAGAGAAAAAGCGTAAAAGTATAAAAAATCACCCCCGAAAAAGGGGTGATCATTCAATTTTGATATAAGGGCATGCGAAATTTACATGTCTATTCTTCGGTCATGACTCTTTTTTGCGCTTCGTAAACTTCATCTAAGAATTTTTTATCCAACTCAGAGAGTTTATAACCCTCCTGATAGATTAAGACATCCTTGTATTTTTTGCCGGGCTTGGTGCATTTTGCAGTACAAAGACCAAAACGGTCAAGCTGTGCTTTCGGGATAGGCGAGGTCCACATATAAGAATGGGGAATACTGCTTAATATTTCAAACTGGCTTCCGCGCTCGTATAAGTGGAATTTTTTAACCGGCTTTTTGGTCTGACTTTGCTGACCCGGCTGATGATAAGGCACAATGGTATCACCGTGCACGATTTCGATGCAGTTTTGTAAATCTTCCTGGTGCAGTAAGCCGTCTGTAAGATAGGGGTTGTTTACCGAAGTGATAATCCGTCTTTCAAATTCCCACACCGTTTCGGCAGTCAGCTTTTTGGTGTTTAAATAGTCCTCAAAGTAACGCTCGTTGGTTAAGCGGTAGCGGATGATGGCAATATTGTGTCTGCCCTCTGCCACGTTACTGATAGATTGCATGGAATTGGTTTCCTGCAGGTCAACATCTACCGTCTGGCTTGGGTCTAACGTTTTTAAAAAGGAAACCAAAGCATCAGAAATGTAGCTGGCTCGGGGAATAGACACATTAAAAACCTGCGCATCACTTACATCCTGAATAGACAGATGGCTCATTTTCTCTAACTGCTGAACAATGTTATGCGCATAGGTCAAAAATTCAGTACCTTTGGCGGTAGGCACAACGCCTTTTGTGGTGCGCTCGAAAATAGGAAAGCCTAAAGTTTCTTCAATCTCTTTAATGGCACGGCTCAGGTTCGGTTGACCCATGTAAAGGTTTTCTGCCGCCTGGGTAATGGAACGGGTGCGCTCGACCTCGATGACATATTTAAAATACTGTGTGTTCATACATTTAAGCCTCCTTTGTTTTGAGTATATCACATTTGATATGAAAATGCAAGAATTTCTCTTTTAACTAAATATTATAAACGTTTGTTCCTTGAAACGCAACGCTTGTGCCGTGAGGGTTGACAGCATGTTTTGTGTTTGATATAATTTAATCAGAAAGGATGGGAATGATGAAAAAAGTTTTATCAATGTTTCTTTTGGGTGCTTTGATTATAACCTTATATGTTCCTGTGTCTGCTGTAACACTAAAGGATGAAATTACTAAGCAATTTTTGTTTAGTTATCCTGACGAGGTGCAGACAAATGTGAAAAATATAATATCAAATAGTACGATTGACGAATACCCTCTTTGGCAATACATGATGAAAAAATTCCCGAGTGCTCGTACTCAATATGGTGATAAAACAAAGGTTGCATATGAATATATATATTTTACTTATGTGGTAGATTTTTGTGAGAATAGAACAGAAAAGCATAATTATTATACGCTTTATGATGCGATTCATTATGCTCAAAACGGAGAATTTGATTTGCTGATAGGAGAAAAAGGTTATTGGGAAGTGCCCATATATATGGGTGGGCAGATGACCTCAACAGGTGATTTGGTTTGGGGTCCTGTTACCACAGCATGGATTGACGATGAAAAGCTAAATGTGGTGAATCCAGTATCCTATTATGATAGTTACAATACATTTTCTTTTGTGGAGGAAATTTCAAAGTTAGAAGTATTTGAAGGATTAAACAATATCGAAAAAGCATGTTTTGTTCGTCATGGGAAAATACTGTATCTGTACATTAAAGCAGATGGTGTTGATTATGCAATTCCTTATGTTTGCGGAAGAGACGACCTCCGCTATCCTGGATATGCTTCCACGATTACATTCAAATTAGATAACGGCAGTTTGTATCGCGTAGAAGATATGTATACCATCATGCTGGAGCAACTGCGGGAAAATCATGTAAAAATCATGTCATTGAATCCTCTTTATGTGGAATCTAATATTAAGTTGGCATATGATAAATATTTTGAAGCCCCTAAAGAAAATATTGCGGCAACATCCGGTGAAATGGCAGAAAAAATGAAACAGGTTGGCTTAATAAAGGGAAATGGCGAAGATTTGATGTTATTTGATAATCTAACCCGCGCCGAGGGCATTACAATGTTACTTCGTATGATTGGCGAAGAGGAAAACGCAAGCCAAGCACAGACAATGAATATTTTTTCGGACGTGGACGAAAGTCATTGGGCGTTTGATAACATTTCGTATGCGTATTCAGAAGGCTTGACCAAAGGAACAAGCGAAACTACATTTTCTCCGGAAGAGAAATTGTCTGCACCGCAGTTTATGGTAATGTTGCTTCGTGCGATGGGATATGACAGTTACGAGGGGGAAACACTGACTTTGGAAAATGCGAGTGAAATCGCTAAAAAAGTCGGTTTTAATACAGATTTTTATGACGTGCAGGATTTAAAACGCGGTCATATGGCAGCAATTGCATCCCGTGCCTTGAATGTGGTTACAGCAAATGGCAAAACAGTCGCAGAAAATTTGCTTGATGAAGGTGTTATTACTGCTAATCAGTTTGAAACAATCAGCACGTCCGATTTTTACACCGTACCATACGAGGAAAAGGAATCTTGGAAAATTGAAGGGTATCCCGCTTTTCCGGATGTAACACAAAAGCATTATGCCATTTACAAAGAAGCGACACGCGACAACCGCACAGAAGTGGCATTTTTTGATATTGAAAATGAACAAGAAGGCGATTGCCTGGTTTATGACGGATCTTCGTTAACTTTGTCCGACAACGCGCGTTATATCAACAGCGTGAAGTATGTTTTAAGCGGAAACACCTGGATTAAATTTGAGGAAGGCTATCCTGCAATCAGTAATTATGCTTCCGAAGTGCTGGCATCAGATTTAGATATTAAATAATTTTATTATAGGAGTGAATGATATGAAAAAGAATATTCTGATATGTTGTTTGGTTGTTGCACTTGCACTTGAAACAATAGTGATTTTCGCGTTTGCGAATAAGAATTCGTGTGATACCCGAAACATATACAGGGGAGAGATTACGGTCGGGACGGTAGATAAAGACGGTAATTCAAAATTTGTTAAAGGAAATAAGGATTATTTTGAGTGGAATTATGGGTGTTCGGCACCGTTTCCTTTAGGCATTTATCCTATGGCGGAAGAAGACAGAACGTGTATTTCTTATGAGCGCGCAGTTGGCATT
Source organism: Clostridia bacterium (assembly GCA_017410375.1). Taxonomy (NCBI): domain Bacteria; kingdom Bacillati; phylum Bacillota; class Clostridia; species Clostridia bacterium. The sequence continues at coordinate 31,036 of JAFQQW010000021.1, forward strand.
GCTAAAAATGCAGTAGATGAAAACTGTGGTGCATACTGGAGTTTGGAAGAGATCTATCATCCGATTGTATATGATTGTGTAGATAATAGTGTGTTTGTCGTGAATTTTGGATTTACAGATAAGGATGTGCTAGGTGAAATCGCAGCTGTTGTTATGAACAAATATACCGGTACAATTTTGTATTGCGGAACATTATAAAAAAATTTATGCCCCGTTACCATTTTGGTAACGGGGCATTTTGTTTAACCGTTATAAGCTTCTTTATCGCAGATGAGGATAACGTCGGGATGAACTTTGAGCATGGTTGCGGGGGTGGCGGTGGTGATTTTTTCGTTCAGCATCGCTTTTACCGCTTCATGCTTGGATTTTCCGCTTGCCAAGATTACAATCTTTTTGGATTTTAAGATGGACGCGATACCCATGGTGAGTGCTTTGGTGGGCACTTCCGAAATATCATTGAAGAAACGGGCGTTTGCTTCAATGGTGCTTTGGGTAAGGTCCGTGATGTGCGTATCTGCAATCAAGGCATCATCCGGCTCGTTAAAACCGATGTGACCGTTTACGCCTACACCTAAAAGCTGTAAGTCAATTCCATCTGTTGAAGCAATCTTTTCTTCGAAAGCTTTACATTCGGCATTGGGGTCATCGGCAAGTCCGTCAATGATGTTTGTATTTTCAGGCTTGATGTTGACCTTGCTGAAAAGATGTTCGTTCATGAAATAATGATAGCTCTGGTCGTTATCGGGCGCTAAGGGGTAATACTCGTCTAAATTAAAGGTGGTTATTTCTGAAAAATCAAGCTCGCCTTTTTTATAAAGCTCTGCAAGCTTTTCATATACAACGATAGGTGTAGAGCCGGTTGCAAGACCCAATACGCTGTTTTTCTTTGTACGGATTTGTTCGGCAAAAATTTCGGCACATTTTTCAGACATGTCTGCATAGTTGTCACATAAAATCAATTGCATTAAAACCGCTCCTGTTCATTTGATATTTTAAAGGCTTTCCAATACGGAATGCATTTCGGAAAGTTTGTTTTCGATATCCGCAACCAGCTTAAACTGCGTTCTTGCACGGTCTAAGTTGTGGGTTGCGTATTTGGTTTTAAAATATGTATCGCCGTTTAAGTAGTCACCTAAGAAACGAATACCACATTCATAGGTTAAAATTTTAACGGATTCGGGCAACAGTTTGAATTCGCTTTCTGTAATAGAATCCTTTGTTTCTGCTAAAAAGCCTTGGGCAAAGGATTTGAACAGTCTTAAGTCAAAGTAAACCTTATCTAAATCCTGTTCATCTTCAGCAGCAGGTGTACCGCCGGTACGAAGCGCATCGCCGAAGTCATACAGCATAGAACCGGGCATAACAGTATCTAAGTCGATTACGCAAACGGGAGAAAAGGTTTCGGGTTCTAACAGCACATTATTGATTTTTGTGTCGTTATGGGTAACGCGAAGCGGAATAGAGCCGTTTAAAATGCCTTCGTGAATAATTCCGCAGGATTCACCACGGCTTAACGCGAACTTAATTTCTTCCTTTGCAAATGCAGCTCTGCCAAATGCGTCGTTTTCTACCGCTTGTTTAAAATCTTCAAAACGTTTGGGGGTGTTATGGAAATCTTTAATGGTTTCCACAAGCTTTTCGGCGGGGAAGTCTTTTAACTGCTTCTGGAATCTGCCGAACGCTTTGCCCACTGCTTCGAGCTGTTTGCGGTTTTCGGGTTGCTGCAGAGTAACCGTATCTTCAATAAAGATATAAAGGCGATAGCAGTTTCCGTCTTTAGCTCTGTAGTAAGGCTTATTGTCTACAGTAGGCACAACTGTTAAGGTTTCGCGATCCGGATTTCCGTTTTCTGCTTTGATGATGTCTCGCAGATATTTGGTAACAAGCTGAATGTTATTCATCAAGCCGTTCGGGTCTGTGAAAATTTTTGTGTTGATGCGCTGTAAGATGTAACGCGGTTTACCGGAGGTTACATAAGTGTCATTGATATGACCGTTTCCATAGGGTGCAAAGTTGGTCTCGATGTCAAAATGTGAAAAAATTTCATTAAGATCTGTCTGCATGATACATTCCTTTCTCAATCATGGCTTTTAAAGCCGATTTTACATAATCGGCGTCTTCTTTATAGGTAACGCCGTACCATTTGTCATCTGTTTCAAGAACCTTTAAATGTTCACCGTTATTTTTAAGCGCTTTATCGATTACGGCAGGCAGGAAAAATTCGTCCTTTGCGGGATTTTGTAAATTCTGAAGGAAAGGCTCAAAGTTTTCGTTCAGATAAGTAAAGATTCTGGGGTTTAAACCAAATAGGTTCATGGAAACAACCGTGTCGGGTGCAAAGGGGGAGTTTTTGTCAAGCGCCGTATGCTCTGTGATGGATTTTAAATATCCGTTTTCCACTTCGCAAACACCGCGCGCAACGGTACCATTATCGGTAAGGGTGTTTTTGAGTTTGAATCCGCACATGCAGAATTCATCACTTGTGGTTAAGTGTTCGTAAAGTGCTTTGTAACCGTTTTTGCCGTAATAGTCATCGGCATTGATTACCGCAAAGGGCATATCCTTCAATGCATCCTCTGCGCAAAGGATTGCATGACCTGTACCCCAGGGCTTTGCTCTGTCAGCGATTAAATGCTGATAAGCAGACGGAATTTTTGCATCCTTTTCCTGAAACACGTATTCGGTATCCGCCATTTTTTCGGCACGTTTACCAACTGCTTCTCTGAAATCCTTTTCGATTTCCTTTTTGATAATAAATACAAATTTGTTGAATCCGCTCTCCAAAGCATCATGCAAGGAAAAATCTAAGATGGTTCTTCCGTCGTTGGTCATGGGGGTGATTTGTTTTAAACCGCCGAAACGGCTACCCATGCCTGCTGCCATAATGGCGAGTGCCACATTATTTTTTTTCATAAAAAATCACTCCTGAACTTGACAAAATAAAAATGTCATTTTATAATATACTTAATTATACTATATCTGATTTTAAATTTAAATAGGAATTTGGCTCTATTTTATTTAAATTCAGCTACACGGAGGGAAAATATGTATAGTGCGTGCAAAGCGGATAAAAATGTACAGCTTCATTCTGTGCTGACTTTTTTTAACTGCCTTTTGGAAAAGGATCACTATTTTTCGGGCGAAACGCATGATTTCTGGGAAATCGTGTGCGTTTTAAGCGGCAAAGTGGGTATAACCGCCGGAAAAGACGTATATCTTTTAGAGGGTGGAAACGCAGTCGTGCATGAACCCTTGGAATTTCATAGCATCTGGTCTGAAAGCGGTACTGCACCCGAAGTGGTTATTTTCTCCTTTTATGCCGAAAAAATGCCCGAGACTGACGGTCGTCTTTTTAATCTGAATACTGAAGTGACCGAACGCTTAAGGCGTCTTGCACTTAAGGCAAAGACTGTGTTTTCTTACGAGAACAGTCAAATAGAAATCACAAACGTGTTGCATGGGAAGGAACGGGATGCGAGCCTTATTTTTACAGAGCTTGAAAGTCTGATTCAGATGATTCTGATGGAAAAAAAGGCTAATCTTTCTGTTCACCAGTCCCAAAGTGCAAAAAATTATATGAATGTCTTAGCAGTGCTGGAAGATAATCTTTATAAAAAACTGACCGTTTCGGAAATCGCGAAGCTTTGTAATACCAGCGAATCCAATTTGAAGAAAATTTTTTTCAAATATGCTAACCGTGGTGTTATGAATTATTTTAACACCATAAAAATAAAAAAAGCGGCTGAATTGATCGGGGCCGGCATGGCGATTAAGGAAGCGGCGAATCTTTTAGGGTTTACCGATCAGAATTATTTCAGTACCGTTTTTAAGCGTGTAACTGGCGTTTCGCCTGCAAAATACAAGTGATTTGGAATGAGTTTTTACTATTATATTTGCATAAATTTTAAAAAAAGTGTTGACAGATTGAATTTTCTGAATTATTATTGATAAAGGAGAAAGAAAATTTCTTTATTTTTAAAGCAAGGTGCTTGCTGTGTTTTTCATGTAGAAAGGCGGGTACTTTGTTTTTCTCTGCCCGTTTTATTTATATTGATGCTTGGGAGTGTGTGAATGGTCATCGAAAGTCCTTCCAATCCTTTGGTGAAAAATTTAAAAAAACTGAAGGATAAGAAATATCGCAAATTGACAGGTGAATATTTAATTGAAGGTGTAAACCTTTGTCAGGAGTGTATTGCATACCGTCCGGATTTGATTTCTTCCGCGGTTGTTACACCTGAAAAGCAAGATTTGGCAAAAGGTATTGACAATGTTTATGTGGTTTCTGAAAAGGTCATGCTGAGTCTTGGGGAAACCGAAACCCCGCAGGGAATAATTCTTGTGGGTAAAATGGAGCATGTCAACCCCGATGTTTCTGAAATGAAACGGGTTTTGTATCTTGACCGTGTAAAAGACCCCGGAAATGTCGGCACACTGATTCGGTCTGCGGATGCGTTCGGTGCGGATATGGTTGTGCTTTCGGCAGGATGTGCGGATTTGTATAACCCTAAAACCGTTCGGGCAACTATGGGCTCGATGTATCATTTGCCTGTGGTTTGTGAAAATGTGTATCTTGAATGGATTTCTTTATTTAAAGAGCAGAATTTTGAGATTGTTACGGGTAGCCTTGATACAAAAACAGCTCCATCGGATGTGGATTTCGCAAATCAAAAGACCGTAATCTGTCTGGGTAATGAAGCGCACGGTGTGTCGGACGAGTTGGTTTCAAAAGGCGTTACAAAGGTTAAAATACCGATGCCCGGGAATGCAGAGTCTTTAAATGTTGCAATCGCCGGATCTGTATTACTGTATGAAGCGATCAGGAGGAATTCCGATGGTTGAAACTGAGGTTGTATTAAATATCTGGCTCACAACCGTTTTTGGTTATGGCTCAAAATATCCGGTTGAGTTGATTGAAAAATACGGTTCTGCATATAATGTTTTGGCAATGGGGAAGGATGAACTGCGCTTTGGTAAAAAGACAGCTGCGGCACAGGAAGCGTTTAAGAATCCCGATTTGACATATGCACAGTACATCTATAACTGTTGTAAAGAAGATGACATTGAAATTTTGTGTTATCAGGATGAGCGGTATCCGCATCTGTTAAAGGAAATTCCGAATCCGCCTGCGGTTTTGTTTTATCGGGGTAACATTGATTTGTTAAACCGCAGAACTTTTACTGTGGTAGGCAGACGCGGTATGACGGTTGAAGGCCGTCGGGTACTGGATGATTTTGTACCTGTGCTTCAAAAAGCCGGGTTTACCATTGTTGCAGGTTTTGCAATCGGTGCAGAGGCATATATGCATCGTAACTTTAAAAATACGGTTGCGGTGTTGCCATGTGGCATTAATTTGAATTATCCCACCGAAAATGCAGGTCTGAAACGCAAAATTGTGGAAAACGGCGGTTTGGTTATAACAGAGTTTATGCATGATACGGCGGCGTATAAAGGCAATTTTCATTTGCGTAACCGTATTCTGGCAGGCTTGTCTTATGGTGCGTTGGTAACACAGGCAGGCGAAAACAGCGGTACATCCATTACCGCAACCTCGGCAGGCGAATTCAGCAGACCTGTGTATGTGGTGCCCGGTTCGATTTATGACGCGAGCTATCGCGGGTCGAATGAAATGATACATGTCGGCGCAACAGCGGTGACTTCGCCCTGGCAGATTGTCGCAGAGTACGCAGATATTTATGAGGATATCCGTATGGATGAAAGCAGAGCACCCGAGCCGGATGCAGGCGTGCTGGACTTAGGTGACAGCCGTTATGATGACTTGGATGATAACGCGGTTAAAATTTTGAAATGTATTAGCGGAGAGCGGATGCATGCGGATGAGATTGCGATGCGCACCGGACTGAATATTTCGGTTGTGAATGCAACACTTTCCGAGCTTGAAATGGAAGATTTGGTTGTCCGTATGGATAACAATTTATATATGTTAAAGTAATTAGGAGGATAAAATGGCAGATTATTTAGTGATTGTGGAATCCCCGTCCAAAGCGGGAACCATAAAAAAATACCTTGGGAAAAATTATAAGGTTGTTGCGTCTATGGGACATCTGGTGGACTTGCCAAAAAGTCAGCTGGGTATTGATATTGAAAACAACTTTGAGCCTAAATATATTACCATTCGCGGAAAAGGCGATTTGATGTCTAAACTGAAAAAAGATGCAAAAGAAGTTAAAAAAGTGTATCTTGCAACTGACCCTGACCGCGAAGGTGAAGCAATTTCCTGGCATCTGGCAAATGTGCTGTCTTTAAAGCCGGGAGAAAAGAACAGAATTACATTCAATGAAATTACCAAAAATGCGGTTAAAGAAGGTCTGAAGAATCCGCGGGAGATTGATACACAGCTTGTGGATGCACAGCAGGCAAGACGTGCCCTTGACCGTATTGTAGGTTATCAGATCAGCCCGTTGCTCTGGAAAAATGTGCGCAAAGGCTTAAGTGCCGGACGTGTACAGTCGGTTGTTACAAAAATGATTTGTGACAGAGAAGCTGAAATTAATGCTTTTTGTCCGAAAGAATACTGGACTCTTAATGCGAAACTGCACAAAGAAAAAGCAAAACAGGTTTTCGAGGCTAAGTTTGTAAGTACGAAAAAGGGAAAAGAAGAAATTGGTACCGAACAAGAGATGCAGGCAATTTTAAAGCATCTTGAAGATAAAAGTTATAAGGTGCAGACTGTTAAAAAAGGCTTAAAGGAAAGAAAACCGGCGCCGCCCTTTATTACAAGTACGCTCCAGCAGGAAGCGTCCAGAAAATTAAATTTTGCTTCCAGAAGAACCATGCGAATTGCCCAAAGCTTGTATGAAGGTCTTGAAATCAAAGGTAAAGGCACATTGGGTCTGATTACCTACATGCGTACCGATTCATTGCGTATTGCAACAGAAGCGGGTATGGCGTGTAAAGAATATTTGAAAGCAAACTATGATGCAGAATATATTCCGAATTATCTGCCTCAGTATAAAACAAAAAAAGGTGCACAGGATGCACATGAAGCAATCCGTCCGACAGATGTGTTTATTACACCTGAATCTGTTAAAGATGCATTAAAGCCTGAACAGTATAAGCTGTACAAACTGATCTGGTCCCGTTTTGTGGCAAGCCAGATGACAAGCGCGGTTTATGAAACAACAACCGCAGATATTGAAGCGGGCGATTGTCTGTTCCGTGCAAACGGTTCTAAAATCAAATTCCCCGGCTTTACAGCCATTTATGAAGAATCCGGTGACGAAGCAAAAGCGAAAACCGGTGTGTTGCCAAGCCTTGAAGATGGAGATGAGCTTTGCTTAAAAGAGCTTTTGCCCAAGCAGAATTTCACTGCTCCGCCTTCCAGATATACCGAAGCAACAATTATTCGTGCAATGGAAGAGTATGGTATCGGCAGACCTTCAACCTATGCACCGACCATTTCTACCATTTTAGACAGGGGTTATGTAAAAAAAGACGGCAAAGCCCTTGTGCCTACAGAGCTTGGCGGTATTGTTAATGATATGATGGCAAAGAATTTTGAAGATATTGTTGACGTTGATTTTACTGCAAACATGGAAAAACAACTGGATGAAATTGAAGAAGGCAGAAAATGGACAGAGGTTTTACGCGATTTCTACGATCCCTTTGCGGAGGTTCTGAAGAAGGCAGAAGATTCTATCGAAAAGGTTGAAATCAAAGACGAAGAAACGGATATTCCCTGCGAAAAATGTGGTCGGATGATGGTCATCAAACAGGGTAAATTCGGTAAATTCTTAGCTTGCCCGGGCTTCCCATCCTGCAGAAATACCAAGAGTATTGCGGTTGAACTGGGCATAGATTGTCCGAAGTGCGGCGGCAAGATTCTGATTAAAAAATCGGGACGCGGTAAGAAATATTTCGGTTGTGAAAACAATCCCACCTGTGATTTTATGACCTGGGATGAGCCTACCGTACAAAAATGTCCCAAATGCGACAGTATGCTTTTAAGAAACGTTTTCCGTGGCGCGAGAAAATTAAAATGCGCAAATGAACAGTGTGATTTTGTACAGAAAGAGGAGAAATAATGACGGTAAATGTCATAGGAGCCGGTCTTGCAGGCTGTGAATGTGCATATCAGCTCGCAAAACGAGGCATTCATGTAAATTTATATGAAATGAAGCCCGACAAATCTTCGCCGGCGCATCATTTAGATTCTTTCGCGGAGCTTGTATGCTCTAATTCGCTCCGTGGTGCCGGCATTGAAACCGCACCCGGGCTATTGAAAGAAGAAATGCGAAAGTTAGATTCGCTTATTATCCGTGCGGCAGATCAGACGGCTGTGCCTGCAGGCGGTGCGCTTGCGGTTGACCGCAACGGTTTTTCGGAAGCAATCACAGATGTGATTCGAAATCATGAGAACATATCCGTTATTCCGCAGGAAATAACAGATGCGCTTCCAGAGGGAATCACGGTTATTGCAACCGGACCTTTAACCTCCGACGGTTTGTTTGAACATATTAAAACTTTGACAGGCAACGAAGAATACTTACATTTCTTTGATGCGGCAGCACCTGTTGTAACCGCGGAATCGCTGGATTTTGAAAAAGTGTTTAAAGCATCCCGTTATGACAAAGGGGAAGCGGCTTACTTAAACTGCCCCATGAACAAAGAGGAATATGAGGCGTTTTATAAGGAACTGATTTCTGCTGAATGTGTGACCTGGAAAGAATTTGAAAAAATCAATGTGTTTGAAGGATGCATGCCGGTTGAAATTATGGCAGGCAGAGGAGAGCAGACACTCCTTTTCGGACCTTTGAAGCCCGTCGGCTTAAAAGATCCGAGAAAAGACGAAGAGCCATATGCTGTTGTACAGCTTCGTCAGGATAATAAGGATGCAACCCTTTATAATCTTGTAGGGTTTCAGACACATCTGAAATTTGGGGAGCAGAAACGGGTATTTTCTATGATTCCAGGGCTTGAACATGCGGAATTTGTGCGCTACGGTGTCATGCACCGTAACACCTATATCAATTCTCCAATGCTTCTGGACGATACCTATCGGATGAAATCCAATCCCGATATTTATTTTGCGGGACAGATTACAGGTGTGGAGGGCTATATTGAATCGGCGGCATCGGGACTTACGGTTGGTCTGTATCTATCCCAGTTGCTTTTAAACGGAGAGGTTAAAAAGCTTCCAGCTGAATCTGCGATTGCATCTCTTGCAAATTATATTTCGGATGAAAGTATAACAAAGTTTCAGCCCATGAATATTAATTTTGGTATTGTTCCGCCTCTTGGCTACCGTGTAAAAGGCAAGAAGCGGGAAAAGAATACGCAGATTGCGTTACGTGCTTTAGACAAAATGGACGAATATGTCAGAATGGAGACAGTATGATTACAAGAAACGATTTAAGAAACATTGCAATTATTGCACACGTTGACCATGGCAAAACCACCCTGGTGGACGAAATGTTAAAGCAAAGCGGTACATTCCGTGAAAATCAGGTTGTAGAAGAACGTGTTATGGACTCAAACGATATCGAGCGTGAGCGCGGTATTACGATTTTGGCAAAAAACACATCCATTTACTACAAGGATGTAAAAATTAACGTGATTGACACCCCGGGACACGCAGATTTCGGCGGTGAGGTTGAACGTGTCTTAAAAATGGTTGACGGGGTTGTTTTACTGGTGGATGCAGCGGAAGGTCCAATGCCACAGACACGTTTTGTGCTTGAAAAAGCACTTGAACTTGGTCACAAGCTGATTATTGTTGTAAACAAGATTGACAGACCTGATGCGCGCTTAAACGAAGTAGGCGATGAGGTTTTAGAATTACTGTTGGAGTTGGATGCGACAGAAGAACAGCTTTACAGCCCGATTATTTACTGTTCTGCAAGACAGGGTACGGCATCCATTTCCCCGAACGAAGAAGGGGAAAACATGATTCCACTTTTTGAAACCATTTTAGGACACATTCCTGCACCCGAAGGGGATGATGAAGGTGAATTACAGCTTCTTGTTTCGTCTATTGACTACAATGAATATGTAGGCAGAATCGGTGTTGGACGCATAGAACGCGGTGTGATTAAGCAAAATCAGGAAGTGGTTGTTTGTGACTGGCATGACGAGAACAAGCGTTATAAGGGTAAAGTTGTAAATCTTTATCAGATAGAAGGCTTAGTGCGTGAATCTGCTACCGAAGCAAAGGTTGGAGATGTTGTGTGTTTTTCCGGCTTGAACGAAATCACAATCGGCGAAACTCTGTGCTCGGTATCGAACCCTGAGCCGTTGCCTTTTGTGCAAATCAGTGAGCCTACGGTTGAAATGACCTTTAACGTTAACGACAGTCCCTTTGCCGGCAGAGAGGGCAAGTTTGTAACCTCCAGACAGTTAAGAGACAGACTCTACAGAGAGCTTTTAAAAGACGTTTCTTTACGCGTTGCAGATACCGAGTCTACCGACTCCTTTAAGGTTTCGGGACGTGGTGAAATGCATCTTTCTATCCTGATTGAAAACATGAGACGTGAGGGATACGAGTTTTCTGTTGGTGCGCCAAAAGTTTTGATGAAAGAAATTGACGGTGTAATGTGCGAACCGATGGAACGTCTTTTGGTGGATGTGCCCGAAAATTGCGTGGGTTCTGTTATGGAAAAGATGGGTACCCGTAAAGGCGAACTGGTAACCATGGCACCTATGGGTTCGAGAATGCGCCTTGAGTTTTCCATTCCGTCCAGAGGGTTATTCGGTTATAAAAACGAATTCTTGACCGATACCAAAGGTGAAGGTATATTAAATTCCGTATTCAGCGGTTATAAGCCTGAAAAGGGTGAAATTTCCGGCAGAACAACCGGTTCGCTGGTTGCTTTTGAAACCGGAGAAGCGGTGGCTTACGGCATTTTTAATGCACAGGAACGCGGTATGATGTTTGTAGAACCCGGTATGGATGTTTATGAAGGCATGGTGGTCGGCGTTTCCCCGAAAGCTGAAGATATCAATGTAAATGTTTGCAAGAAAAAGCATGTTACCAATATGCGTGCGGCAGGCTCTGATGAAGCTTTAAGACTGGTTCCGCCTAAAAAAATGAGTTTGGAAGAAGCGATTGAATTTATCGGTTCGGACGAGCTGATTGAGGTTACACCTTTAAGCATCAGAGTCAGAAAGAGAATTTTGGATAACAATCTGCGTGCAAAATCCAGAAACAGAGGACAATAAAACATGAGAATGAGAAGAAAAAAGAATCGGGATTCCCGGTTCGAAAATTGTATAGAATTTGTAGCGACTGAGCCTTTGGAAAATAAAGGAAAATGGAAAACGTTGTTTGGCAACAACAATCCTGTACACCTGGAAATCGGATGCGGTAAAGGCGGTTTTATTTTAGAGCTTGCAAAACGAAATCCCGACATCAATTATGTTGCTATGGAAAAATGCATGGACGCGTTGATTCTGGCATTAGAAAAAGCAAAACGCGATGAACTCAAAAACGTTATTTATATCTGTGATGATGCGGAAAAGCTTCCCGATATGTTTGAAAAGGATGAGGTAGAACGCATTTACTTGAATTTCAGCGACCCCTGGAAAAAAGCGCGTCAGGCAAAACGCCGGCTGACACACAGGCGGTTTCTGGAAAAGTATAGAATGATTCTCTGTGAGAATGGGGAAATTCATTTTAAAACCGATAACCGTCCGCTTTTCGACTTTTCTCTGGAAGAGTTTGAAGATACCGGTGTAAAGGTTTCTGAACTGACCTTTGACTTGCATAACAGCGAGTATAACGAGGGGAATATTATGACCGAATATGAAAAGACTTTTTCGGAAAAAGGTTTTACCATCAACCGATGCGTATGTAAATTTTAATCCGGCTAAAAAGTATTGCGTAAATCGCAATACTTTTTTATTTATTTTTTCTAAAAAAGGTTGCTAAATACGTAAAATTGTGGTACAATAAAATGAATTAATTATATCATGAAGAGGTGTAACGTGTTTAAACAGCTAAAAAACGACATTCGTACGATCATGGATCGTGACCCTGCTGCAAGAAGCTTCTGGGAAGTGTTCTTTCTGTATCCGGGGTTTAAAGCCATTATGCGACATCGTATTGCACATAAATTATATAATAGCGGACACTTCTTTCTGGCTGAAAGGTATGCTAAAATGACCCGAAAAAAGTATGGCATTGAAATTCATCCGGCGGCAAAAATCGGCAATGGTGTTTTCATAGACCATGGTATGGGCATTGTAATCGGTGAAACCGCAGTTATCGGTGACAACTGTACCATTTACCAGGGCGTCACCTTGGGTGGTACGGGTAAGGATAAAGGTAAACGTCATCCCACCATTGGAAACAACGTCCTGATTGGTTGCGGTGCGAAGGTATTAGGTCCTTTTACGGTTGGTGACAATTGTAAGATTGCGGCAAATGCGGTTGTTTTGCAGGAGGTGCCGCCAAACTGTACATGCGTAGGTATTCCTGCAAGAATTGTGCGCCGTAATAACGAAAAGGTTGAGACAAATAACTTTGACCATATTCATACACCTGACCCTGTGTCTCAGGAGCTTTGTAAGCTTTTGGTCAGAATTGAGCATCTTGAAAAGCGATTGGAGGAAAAAGAACATGAAAATATTTAATACATTATCCAGAAGCAAGGAAGAATTTGTTCCCGTAAAAGAAGGGCAGGTCAGCATGTATGTTTGCGGACCTACCGTTTACAACTACATCCATATCGGTAATGCGCGTCCCATGATTGTATTCGATACGGTTCGCCGTTATTTTGAATATAAGGGCTATGATGTGAAATATGTTTCCAACTTTACCGATGTAGACGATAAAATTATCAAAAAAGCAATTGAAGAGGGTGTGGATTCTTCTGTCATTTCCGAGCGTTATATTGAAGAGTGCAAAAAAGATATGGCGGGTATGAATGTAAAAGAAGCAACCGTGCACCCGAAAGCAACCGAAGAGATTGACGGTATGATCGAAATGATTCAGACCTTGATTGATAAAGGTTTTGCGTATAATGCAAACGGCACTGTATATTTTAAAACCCGTGCTTTTTCGGAATACGGTAAGCTTTCCAAGAAGAATATTGATGAATTGCAGGCAGGTCACAGAGAAATTCAGGTAACGGGCGAAGAGGGCAAAGAGGATTATTTTGATTTTGTACTATGGAAGCCCAAAAAGGACGGTGAACCGTACTGGACCTCTCCCTGGTCTGACGGCAGACCGGGTTGGCATATTGAATGCTCTGTTATGTCCAAAAAATATCTGGGTGAAGAAATTGACATCCATGCAGGTGGCGAAGATTTAATTTTTCCGCATCATGAAAATGAAATTGCACAGTCTGAAGCTGCAAACGGCAAGCTTTTTGCAAAATATTGGTTGCATAACGGCTTTTTGAACATCAACAATGTAAAAATGAGTAAATCGCTCGGCAACTTCTTTACCGTTCGCGAAATTGCGGAACAGTATGACTTGCAGGTGCTTCGCTTCTTTATGCTTTCGGCACACTACAGAAGCCCGCTGAATTTCAGCGCTGACCTGATGGCAGCATCCAAAAACGGCTTAGAACGTATTTTAAATGCGGTTAGTCGTCTGAAAGAATTAAAAGGCTCTGACGGTGAAGCAGTTCTTGCAAAAGATGCAGATGCATTTGTAGAAAAATTCGAGCAGGCGATGGAAGATGATTTCAATACAGCTGATGCTGTATCTGCTATTTTTGAGCTTGTTAAATTTGCAAACGTGAATGTTTCTGAAGCATCTTCCAATGCGGATATAAAATATGTTCTGGATAAAATCTGCACTTTGTGTGATGTTTTAGGTATCATTACCGAACAGAAAACAGAACTTTTGGATGCAGATATTGAAGCGTTGATTGAAGAGCGTCAGAACGCAAGAAAAGAAAAGAATTTTGCGCGTGCCGATGAAATCCGCAATCAGCTTACTGAAATGGGCATCATCTTAGAAGATACCAAAGAGGGCGTAAAATGGAAGAAGGCTTAATTTTTGACCTGAGCGCCGAGGTAACCGAGGATATCCGTGCGTATTCGCCTCTGACACTTGCGTTTATCGGTGACGGTGTGTATGAGCTTTTTGTACGTACACAGATTGTAAAGAACACAAATGCACCCGCAAACCAACTGCATAAGAGATGTGTACATTATGTTCGTGCGCAAGGGCAGTGTGTTGCAATGGATGCAATTCTTCCGCTTCTGACCGAAGCGGAAACAGATGCGTTTAAGCGCGGGCGGAATGCCAAAATAAACACCAAAGCAAAAAATGCTAGTCTTGCCGAGTACAAAAAAGCGACCGGTTTTGAAGCTTTGATTGGGTATCTTTATGTAACAAAACAAACAGAGCGTCTTGAATTGCTGATGCAGAAAGCTTTTTCAGCAATCGAATAAAATACCTGCTTTTTCCGAATACTAACGGAAAAGGCGGTGGCTTAAATTGCAAACAGTTTTATTTGTTTTAGCAGGTACGGCAATTATGGCGTTGGGATTAGATATGTTTTTAATCCCGCAAAGAATTGCCATCGGCGGTATCAGCGGTATCGCAACCATTCTGGAAAACTTATTTCAAATTCCGTCATCCGTAACCGTATTTGTGTTAAACATTCCCATCTTAGTACTTGCGTTTTTATATCTGTCAAGAAAAACATTTTGGTATACACTTTTTGGCACAACTATGTTGTCGGTTTTTCTGCAGGTTTTCGGGTTTATCGCTCCGGTTTCTGATGATAAGATTTTGTGTGCAATTGCCGGGGGCTTGCTGGTTGGCGTTGGACTTGGAATGGTGTTTTTCAAAGATGGCACAACCGGAGGCACCGATGTGGTTGCAAGGCTTTTACAAAAGAAGAAAAGTCATATGCCTATCGGAACACTTGTGATGCTGTCGGACGGCGTGGTTATTCTGCTTTCCGGTATACTGTTCAAAAGCTTTGAACAGATGATTTATGCATGCATCGCGCTGTTTGTTTCTGCAAAGCTTATTGACTATATTACGGTCGGCGGCGATTTTGCAAAGCAGGTTACAATCATCAGTAAATTTGCACCTGATATCTCCAGAGAAATTCTGAAAAAGCTTGAACGCGGTGTGACAGGAATCCGCAGTATCGGAACATATTCGGGCAAAGAATCCCTGATGCTGATGACAGTTGTAAAAAAGAATCAGATTGCAAAAGTAAAGGAAATTGTAAAAAAGTATGATATAAACGCCTTTGTGATTGTCTCAAGCGTCAGCGAGGTAATCGGTGAAGGCTTTAATAACAAAAAATAACGAAGGAGATTTGCTATGGACATTCAAGTGAAAAACAGATTGAATCTTACTGCTTATAATATTCGCAAAAATGCAGTAAGTGCCGTATTTCACGCAGGTTCCGGACATCCGGGAGGCTCTTTATCCATTGCGGATATAATGGCTGTTTTGTATTTTGACGAAATGAGAATCGATCCTCAAAACCCCGATTGGGCAGACAGAGACCGTTTTGTACTTTCAAAAGGTCATTGTGCGCCTGCACTTTATGCAACCCTGGCAGAACGGGGCTACATACCAAAAGAGGATTTAAAAACCTTGCGTAAAACTGCAAGCTATCTGGAAGGACACCCCGATAAGAAAAAAATCAAGGGCGTGGATATGTCTTCCGGCTCATTAGGACAAGGTATCAGTGCTGCAAACGGCATGGCACTTGCGGGTAAAATAGACAACAAAGACTACAGAGTTTATACCATTTTAGGTGACGGCGAAATTCAGGAAGGTCAGGTTTGGGAAGCGGCTATGTTTGCGGCACACTACAAGCTTGACAATCTTGTGGCTTTTGTTGATCATAACGGATTGCAGATTGACGGCCCGATTACCGAAGTTATGTCTCCCGAGCCGATTACCAATAAATTTGAAGCCTTCGGCTGGCATGTGATTTCGATTGATGCCCATGACGTGGAAGCAATCAAAAATGCTCTGGACGAAGCAAGAACCGTAAAGGGTAAGCCAACTGTGATTGTTGCAAACAGCACCAAAGGCAAAGGCGTATCTTTTATGGAAAATAATGTATCCTGGCACGGTGCAGCACCGAATGCGGAACAGTATGCGGTAGCAGAAGCAGAACTGGATGCAAAAATCAAGGAATTGGAGGAAATATGCAATGGCTGACAAAATCGCAACAAGAGAATCTTACGGCAAAGCTTTAGCTGAATTCTCCGATAAGTATGATATTATTGTTTTGGATGCTGACCTTGCGGCAGCGACTAAAACAGGCATATTTAAAAAGGCATGTCCCGATCGTTTTTTCGACTGCGGTATCGCAGAAGGTAACATGATGTCCACGGCAGCAGGTCTTGCAACCTGCGGTAAGACTGTGTTTGCAAGCTCCTTTGCGATGTTTGCAGCGGGTCGTTCTTTTGAACAAATCCGAAATTCCATCTGCTATCCGAATTTAAATGTTAAAATCGGTGCAACCCATGGCGGTATTTCTGTTGGTGAAGACGGTGCTACACATCAGTGCTTAGAAGATATCGGTATCATGCGTACCATTCCGAATATGGTTGTCATCAATCCCGCTGACGATGTGGAAGCGAGAGCAGCTGTGGAAGCGGCAATCAAGCATGACGGTCCTGTGTACTTAAGATTCTGCAGACTCGCAACAGAGGTTATGTACGATAAAGAAAACTTTGAGTTCGAAATCGGCAAGGGTATCACTTTAAAAGAGGGTACTGACGTAACGTTGATTGCAAATGGTCTGATGGTTGAAAAGGCGGTTGAAGCAGCTAAGCTTCTGGAAGCAGAGGGCATTTCTGCCGGAGTTTTGGATATGCATACCGTTAAACCGATTGACAAAGAACTGGTACTGAAAGCGGCAAAAGAAACCGGTGCAATAGTTACTGCGGAAGAACACAATATTTACGGTGGTTTGGGCAGTGCTGTTGCTGAGGTTGTTTGCGAAGGCACACCGGTTCCGGTATTGCGTGTGGGTACCGAAGATAAGTTTGGCAAATCCGGTAAGCCTGCTGAATTGTTTGAGCTTTACGGCCTGACCGCGGAAAACATTGTAAACAAGGCGAAATGTGCAATTGCACTTAAAAAATAAACAAATTTTTAAAAAAGAAAGAGGGATTTATTATGGCAAAGAACAGATATGTCGGTGATTATCCGGTAATCGGTATTCGTCCGATTGTAGACGGTCGTCGCGGACCCATGAGACTTCGTGAAAGCCTTGAAGACCAGGTTATGACCATGGCAAAGGCTGCAAAGAAATTATTTGAAGAAAATCTTTTTTATTCAAACGGTGACCCGGTAAAGGTTATCATTGCAGATTCCAGCATCGGTCGTGTGCCCGAAGCTGCAGCATGCGCTGATAAATTCAAAAAGGAAGGCGTTGACATCACATTGTCTGTAACACCTTGCTGGTGCTACGGCTCCGAAACCATGGACATGGATCCAAATACCATCAAAGGTGTTTGGGGCTTTAACGGTACAGAAAGACCCGGTGCGGTTTATCTTGCTGCAGTTTTAGCCGGACATGCACAAAAAGGTTTGCCTGCATTTGGCATCTATGGCCACGAAGTACAGGACAGAGACCAGGTTTCTGAAATTCCCGAGGACGTTAAGGAAAAGCTGTTAAGATTCGGTAGAGCGGCACTTGCTGTTGCAACCATGCGTGGTAAGAGCTATCTGCAGATTGGTTCGCAGTGCATGGGTATTGCCGGCTCTATCATGGATCAGGATTTCATGGAATCTTACCTTGGTATGCGTGTTGAATCTGTTGACGAGGTGGAAATTCTCCGTCGAATGGAAGAAGGTATCTATAACGAAGAAGAATATCAGAAGGCTCTCAAGTGGACAAAAGAACACTGCAAGGAAGGCAGAGACGACAACCCCGAATCTGTTGAATTCCTCGGTGAAGAACGCAGAATTAAGTTTACTCCCGAAGAAAAAGAAAAACAGTGGGAGTTTACTGTTAAGATGTATTGCATCATCAAAGATCTTATGGCAGGCAACAAAAACCTTCCTGCAGGCTTTGAAGAAGAGATGGTTGGTCATAACGCAATCGCAGGCGGTTTCCAGGGTCAGAGACAATGGACAGACCATTGGCC
The DNA here is from genome assembly GCA_017410375.1 of Clostridia bacterium. Classification (NCBI taxonomy): domain Bacteria; kingdom Bacillati; phylum Bacillota; class Clostridia; species Clostridia bacterium. The sequence goes on from JAFQQW010000021.1 coordinate 49,081, forward strand.
GAACTGCGACTATCCCGAAGCATTACTCAGCTCTACCTTTGACTATGAAGGCGCGCGTGAACCCTATACTTTAGCTACAGAAAATGACGTTTTGAACGGTTTGGGTATGCTGTTTATGAGATTGCTTACCCACAGAGCACAGATTTTTGCTGACGTTCGTACATATTGGTCCGGCGATGCAACCGAAAGAGTTACCGGCTATAAGCTGGAAGGCAAAGCGAAAGAAAGCGACGGTATTATCCATCTGTTGAATTCCGGTGCAGCATGCTTAGATGCTTGCGGTGAATGCAAGGATGAAAACGGTAATGCAATCATGAAGAAATGGTGGGAAGTTACCGATGAAGATATCAAGAAGATGACCGATGCGACCGTATGGTGCGAAGCAGGCTTTGATAACTTCAGAGGCGGTGGTTTCTCCAGCCATTACACCACAAAAGCGGAAATGCCCTGCACAATGATCAGATTGAATCTTGTAAAAGGCTTAGGTCCTGTGCTTCAGATTGCTGAAGGTTGGACTGTGAACCTGCCGGATGAAGTATCCGACACCCTGATGGAAAGAACCAATCCTACCTGGCCCTGCACCTGGTTTGCTCCCAGATGTGACGGCAAAGAAGGCAGCCCGTTCAAGACCGCTTACGAAGTAATGCAGAACTGGGGCGCAAATCACGGTGCAATCAGTTACGGTCACATTGGTGCCGACCTTATCACCATGTGCTCTATGCTCAGAATTCCGGTTTGCATGCACAACGTTCCCGAAGATCAGATTTTCCGTCCTGCAGCATGGAATGCTTTTGGTATGGATAAAGAAGGTCAGGATTATCGTGCTTGCTCCGCTTACGGTCCGCTCTATAAGAAATAATATCGAAAGGTGATTTTCGTTTATGAAAAAAATGTTAGCGTTTGACTTTGGTGCAAGCTCAGGCAGAGCGATTTTGGGTACCATTGAAAACGGAAAATTAACCACTAAAGAAATGCACCGCTTCAGCAACGACCCCGTTGAAGCGGCAGGCGTTTTCCAATGGGATATCCTGCGTTTGTTTTTTGAAATCAAGCAGGGCATCTTAAATTGCGTAAACAACGGCGAAAAGGATATTGATTCCATTGGTATCGATACCTGGGGCGTTGATGTGGGTTTCTTAGATGACAAAGGCAGATTAATCGGCAATCCTGTACATTACAGAGATTCTATGACCGATAATATGCCGGAAGAAGCATTTGATGTTTTGTCCAAAGAAGAAATCTATGCAAAAACAGGTATTCAGTTCTGCAAGTTCAATACACTTTTCCAGTTGCACGCGTTTAATAAACAGAACTACATTCCTTACAAAAATGCAACAAAAATGCTGTTTGTGCCGGATTTGATGAACTATCTCTTAACTGGTGAAAAGAAAGCAGAGTATACCATTGCGAGTACGTCTATGCTTTTAGACCCTGCAAAGCGCGATTGGTCTGAAGATATTTTGAATAGCTTTGAGATTAATCCTGCTATTCTTTGTGATATTGTAAAGCCCGGTACCATTATCGGTAAACTTACCAAAGAACTGGCAGATGAGCTTGGCTGTGCGGAGATTCCGGTTGTTGCAGTTGCTTCGCACGACACAGCTTCTGCGGTTGTTTCTGTCCCGGCTGAAGGTGACGATTATGTTTACATCAGCTGCGGTACATGGTCGCTTTTGGGCGTAGAAACCAAAGAACCGATTTTATCCGATATGGAATTTACCAACGAGGGCGGTACAGAAGGCAACATCAGATACCTTAAAAATATCATGGGACTTTGGTTGGTGCAGGAGTGCAAACGTCATTGGGACAGACGAGGTGTTGGCAAATCCTTTGCTGAGCTTGAAACCCTGGCTCGTGCAGAAAAGCCTTTCTTGTCGTTTATCGACCCTGATGACGACCGCTTCATGGCTCCGAAAGATATGCCCGGCAGAATTGCAAAATTCTGTGAAGAGAGCGGTCAGCCTGTTCCTGAAAATCACGGACAGTTTGTACGTTGCATTATGCAGAGCTTAGCCTTTAAATATCGCTATGCAATTGAAGGTCTTGAAAAAGCAACCGGCAAGAAGATTTCTACCGTAAATATGGTAGGCGGCGGTATTAAGGATAAAATGCTTTGTCAGTTTACTGCAAATGCAACCGGCAGAAAGGTTGTTACAGGTCCTACCGAGGCTACCGGTTACGGTAACTTAATGATGCAGGCGTATGCATTGGGTGAAGTGAAGAATTTACAGGAAATCCGTGATGTAATCCGCAATTCGGAAAATATCACAGAATATTTGCCTGAAGATGTTGACGCATGGAATAATGCGTACGATGCATTTAAAAAATTCATGAAATAAAAGAAAAGGGGAGGAGAAATCCTCCCCACAGTTTTGATTTAATAGGTGAAAAAGTGAGTACTTTAAACAAAGAACAGTTAGAGGCGGTACAAACCATAAAAGGCCCTGTTTTAATTTTAGCAGGTGCGGGCAGTGGTAAGACAACCGTTTTAATAAACAGAATTGCCAATATGATTGCAAACGGAATTCATCCCTGGAATATTTTGGCAATTACATTTACAAATAAGGCAGCAAAAGAAATTAACGACCGACTTTCTGCATCCTTAGGTGCAGACGGTGAGGGGGTTTGGGCAAGCACGTTCCATTCTTTGGGCATGCGTATTTTAATGAAGTTTGGCGCAGAAATCGGAATCGGTTCTGGGTTTACCATTTATGATACTGCCGACCAGAAAACACTCGTGAAAGAGGTTTTGAAAGAATTAAATTACGACGAAAAAATGTTCCCGGTAAACAGCATTATCAGTCACATCAGCGGAGCTAAAGATAAAATGATATCACCCGAGCAGTATGAAAAAACAGCGGGAAGTGCAGGCTATCACGCGCAACAGATGTCGAAAATTTACAGTCTGTATCAAAAGAAGCTTCGTAAAAATAACGCGGTGGATTTCGACGATTTGATTACCGAAACGGTGCATTTGTTCGAAAAATGTCCCGAAGTGCTGGATTTTTACCAACGTAAGTTTTTGTATGTAATGGTGGATGAGTATCAGGATACCTCACACAGCCAGTACAGACTGGTTTCTGCTCTTGCGGAAAAGCATCAGAATATCTGTGTTGTGGGCGACGACGACCAGTCTATTTACCGTTTCAGAGGTGCGGATGTAACCAATATTCTTGAATTTGAAAAGCAATTCAAAGATGCAAAGGTTATTAAGCTTGAACAAAATTACCGTTCTACAACACAGATTTTAGATGTTGCTAACGAAATTATAAAAAACAACAAAGAACGCAAGCAAAAAAGACTGTGGTCAGGAAAAACAGATGGTTCGCCTGTTCAGTTGATTACGGTTGAGCATCAGCATATTGAGGCGCATCGCATAGCGGATATTGCAGAGCGTTTGCGCGAGTCAGGAAAGAATTATGGGGATATGGCAGTTCTGTTCCGCACAAATGCCCAATCCCGTGTACTGGAAGAAGTGTTCCTGCAAAGAGCGATTCCTTATCGTTTGCTTTCGGGGGTTAAATTCTATGATCGCAAAGAAATCAAAGATATTATCGCTTATTTGCGTTGCATTAACAATCCGAGCGATGATGTGAGTGTCCGTAGAATTATTAACGAGCCGAAACGAGGCATTGGTGCTACAACAGTCGATAAACTTTCTGCAATTGCAGCGACCGAAGACAGTTCGATTTTGTATGTTATCAACAACATTATTCAGTATGATAACTTGCGTTCAGCAGCTGAAAAACTGATTAAATTCGGCAAAATGATGCGTGATTTTAAGGTTGCATCCGAGAATATGTCGGTTCTGGAGCTTACAGCAAAAATTCTTTCCGAATCCGGGTATTTAGATGCTTTAAAAGCTGAAAATACCGTAGAATCCGAGACACGCATCGAAAACTTAAAGGAATTTTCAGGTTTAATCAAAGAATTTGAAGATAACAATCCGGACGGTACTTTGGCAGAGTTTTTAGATGGTGTTTCACTTGTATCTGATATTGATAATTACGATGAAGAGCAGGATGCAGTGGTTATGATGACGTTGCATAGCTCTAAAGGTCTTGAATTTCCGGTTGTGTTCATGACCGGCATGGAAGAGAGCATTTTTCCTTCGTTTATGTCTATTACAGAGCCGGGGGGCGTGGAAGAGGAGCGTAGACTTTGCTATGTTGGTGTTACCCGTGCAAAAGAAAAGCTGTACTTGCTTCGTACCAATAGCAGGACACTGTTTGGTTCTACAACACACAACCCCAAATCCCGCTTTTTAGAAGAAATTCCGGAAGAGTTGCTTCATATTGAAGAACCTGCCAAAATAAGTTTTTCCGGCACAGATTTTGCATCCAAAAAGAAGGACAGCGAAATGCCAAAAATCTCTAGCACACTTTTTGGGGGTGCAAAAAACACATCTCCGCTGCGCAAAACGGGGGATACAAATTTTAAACCGGGAGATCGGGTTTCGCACAAAAAATTCGGTGAAGGTACTGTCCTTTCGGTACTGCCTGTAGGACAGGATGCAAAGGTTACCATTTCGTTTGACAGTGTCGGTACCAAAAACTTAATGGCTGCTTTGGCAGGCTTAACCAAACTTTGATTGAGGTGATATTTTGGATATTTATCAGGAGTTTGCATCTGTGTATGATGTTCTGACCGAGGATGTGGACTATGATTCAAATGTAAAGTATTTAGAGCACATTTTAGAAAAGCATCTTGCGTTTAAACCGCATTTGATTGCAGAGCTTGCCTGTGGAACGGGTAATATAACAAAGCGATTGGCAGACAAAGGGTATGATGTGATTGGTATTGATCTTGCAGAAGACATGCTCAATGTTGCGCGAGAAAAATGTGACGACTCTGTTTTGCTTTTAAATCAGGATATGACTGATTTTGAACTTTACGGAACTGTTGATGCGGTTTTATGTCTTCTAGACAGCGTAAACTACATAGAAAGCGAAGAAAAGCTTTTAAAAATGTTCCGTTTGGTTGAAAACTATCTGGAATTCGGCGGTGCATTTGTTTTTGATATTAATTCGGGCTACAAATTAAGAGAGGTACTGTCAAATAACACATTTGTACGCGAAACCGAAAAGGTTGTATCTGTCTGGGAAAATGAGCAGGATGAAGGTTGTGTGCATTTTTACTTGAATTTTTTTCTGGAAACCGATAACGGAATGTACAGACGTTTTTATGAGGAACACACTGAATATGTATACGAAATTGACAAAATAGTTTTCTTGCTGGAGAAAGCGGGATTTATAAATATAACCTGCTATGCGGAAAACACTTTTCATGCTCCGGATGCAAAAACTGAACGTATTTATTTCGTTGCAAATAAAAAAGGAAAAAAACTGGAAATAAATTAAAATTCCCTTGACATTGTGCAAAGTTTATGATATGATGAAATCGTGCTTGAAGCACGAATAGCAGTACGTTTTTACTGTAGGAAAGGACTGAAAAAAATGGCTAAAGGTAAGGTTAAATGGTTTAATGCCGAAAAGGGTTATGGCTTTATCGAAAGCGAAGACGGTACTGATGTATTTGTACATTTTTCCGCAATCGCAATGGACGGCTATAAAACTTTAGAAGAAGGCGCAGAAGTAACATTTGATGTTAGCGAAGGAGCTAAAGGACCGCAGGCATCCAACGTTGTTAAAGCGTAAGGCGTGCTCTTGAAAAGCTCTATATGATTATATATAAGCTGTCTTTAATTGAATGAAACTTAAAAAAAGAGACCGATTTCGGTCTCTTTTTTGCATATTTTTGTTTTTCGTACATATCTTGTATTAGGTTTAAGGACAAGGAGTGCAAGATAAGAATGTTCGAGAGATATTTTCCAAGGGAAATGCTGGATGAATTCAGCAAATTTGATTCGATTCAGGAGATACGCGTGCGTGCGGATTGTGCAGTTTTAGTGACGGATTCACAAAAAACACATGTGACACAACATAAAACTTCCTGCGAATTGGTACAGAAAATTTTCACTTCAGTTTGCTCAAATTCCGTATATGCCCTGAAAGAACAGATTAAGCAGGGGTTTATTACCATACCAGGAGGCCATCGTGTTGGAATATGCGGCAGATGCGTTTGTGATAAAGGAGAAATCGAGACCATAACAGATATTTCAAGCCTGAATTTTCGTGTTGCCAGAGAGGTGTTGAATTGCGCGGCACCTATTTTGAAAAAAGTGAATAATATGGCGGAAAATATAGTGATTATTTCACCTCCGAACAGCGGAAAAACGACTTACTTAAGAGATTTATGCCGCTTATATGCTTTGCGCGGATTTATGGTTGCGATTGTAGATGAAAGAGGCGAACTTGCACCGCAAGTAAAAGGAAAATCTGTTTTTTCATTCGGTAAAGGGGTTGACGTGTTACAATATGCCCCGAAAGCCCAAGGGATGATGCTGGCACTTCGAACAATGAATCCGCACATTGTTGCAACAGACGAAATTGGAAGTGACGGGGAGGGACATGCGGTAGCTGAAATCGCTAAATGCGGTGTACGGATTATTGCAACCTTTCATGGAGCAAATTTAGATGATTTTAAAAGGCGGTTTGAAATGTGGCACGTTTTTAAGTATGCTGTTCTTTTAAATCGCGAGAAAAAACCGGAGGCCTTCATATGTTTAAATGGATAGGTGCGATGCTGATTGTGGCAGGAATGGGCTTAAGTGGCGTTGATTTGTACAAAAAACAAAAGAAAGAACTTGAATTAACAGAAGCTTTTTTAAAAGTTCTGACTTTTATGAAAGATGAAATGCAATATTCCAAAGCATACCTGGACGCGGTTTTAGAGAAATGTGTGCATGTTACAACCGAATCCGCCGATTTTTTTCAAAAAATCGCTACGGGATTACAGCAGGAAGGTGCGTTTAAAAATCTATGGGATGAGTCGGTAAATGATTTGGAAAATCTCAATTCTGCTGTTAAAGGTGAACTACTGGAAATGGGGAATATTCTTGGAAACACCGATTTGGACTCGCAAAAGAACCTGATTTGCCGCACGGTGGAACAAATACAAAGCATAAAAGAGGATCAGGAAAAGACTCTGAAGACAAGAGGAACTTTTTATCCGAAAATCGGATTTAGTATCGGGATTTTAGTTGCAATTTTACTTTTCTAGGAGGAGCAATGGATACAGATGTGATTTTTAAGCTTGCAGCAATCGGACTTTTGGTTGCAATAATTAATCAGCTTCTTGTTAAATCAGGCAGGGATGAGCAGGGGCTGATTGTTGTGATTTCGGGCCTGATACTTGCTATGCTTCTGATGATTGATCAGATTGACAAGCTGTTTGATGCCGTTCGCTCTACATTTGGCTTATGATAAAAATTGTTGCATTTCTGCTTTGTTGTGCAGTGCTGGCATCCTTGTTGCATACATATCAAAATGTTTTAGTCATTCCCTTTGTTGTTTGTGCGGGATGCATCGTCTTCTTATTTGTATTTGAGATGCTTGAGGATACAGTTTTTCAGCTTGAATCCATTTCAGAGCGGATAGGGATACATTCTGTTTATATTAAAATGTTACTGAAGGTAATCGGCATCTCTTATTTGTGTGAATTTGCGTCCTCGGTCTGCAGAGATTCAGGGAACGCATCGCTTGCAATGAAAATTGATTTATCGGCAAAGCTTTTAATTTTAAGTCAATCTTTGCCGATTTTTACGGATTTGTTAAAAATTATTCAGGATATCTTTCCGTTTTGATGAGGCGGATTTATGAAAAAAATACTTATGATTTTAGTAATGCTTCTTTTGTCCGGCAACAATGTATATGCCTTGCCGGAGAATGTGCAGGAAATGTATGATGCATCCGGGGCACAGGAAATTTTAAGCGTAGACAATTCGTTTTTTGAATCAAATGCGCCCGATAAAATTATTGAAAAGCTTTCAACCGGAGAGGGCTTTGCGGTTTCGTCCGTATTCGATGAGATAGTCGCTTTTTTGTTAAAGACTCTTAAAAGAAACGTCGGACTATGTTTTACTGTTATTGCAACAGGCTACATCGTGGGCTTGTATTCAAACATTCAAAGCGGAGTCGGTGGAAAAGGTGTTTCGGAATGTGGCTTTATTATATCTTATTGTGTCTTTGCAGGCATTCTGACAATAGCGTTTTCAGGAATTTCAGACACAGCGTTGGAAATAACAGAAAATCTGTCAGTGATGGTTAAATCGCTGATGCCGATTCTGATTTCACTTCTGATAACGTCAGGCGGTGTTGTGTCAGGTTCATTACTGTCATCTGTGCTGATCGGGATTGCAAATGTTGTTCTTCTGGTTGTTGAAAATCTTGTTGCACCTTTGATTTACTGCTCTTTTGGAATGTCTGTTGCAGGAAACATGTCTGACAAAATCAGACTTACAAAATCTGTTTCGTTTTTGCATAAAATTATAAAATGGGTTTTGCTGTTTGTTATGGCGGCATTTGGGAGTTTGTTTGGAATTTACGGATTATCGGGGACAACTATGGATGCGACCACAGGAAAGCTTGTTCGTTTTGCAATCGGCTCCGGTGTTCCTTTGGTCGGTGGCATTGCCGCAGACTCCTTTGAGTCTGTATTAGCGACTCTGGTCGTGAGTAAAAATCTGATTGGCGTTACCGGGGTTGTAGTGATTCTTGTTGTATTGCTGGGGCCTGTGTTGGAAACTACTGTCATGATGTGGATTTTCAGACTTTGCACAGTTATAATGGAGCCGTTTTCAGACGGACGCATAATACGGCTTTTAACAGACACTTCGGAATGTATATCCATGCTTTTTGCAGTGCTGATTTCAGTTGGATTGATTTTTATTGGCGGAGTTGGTGTGATTCTCGTTGTTGGAAATTTTACGATGGGGTGAAAAATGTATAAAGTGTTTTGGAGCATTGCAAGTATTGTTGTAGTGCTTAATATGTACTTACTGTTTGTACCGGACGGAAAATATGAAAAGTATACAGGCTTTGTGGCAGGTCTGCTGATTTTGCTCATATCCGCACAGAATTTTTTGAATCGTGAAACGGATATTTCCTTTCCGCAGCTTGATTTTAATTCTGATTTGAACTTTAAAACCACAGAGGTCAGTCGGTTGGCGCTTGAACAGTGGATAGAAGGTATCGCGGAAGGAAACCTGAGCAGCGCAGTACGGGTACATGTAAAAAAACAAGGCGAGGAAATCAGAAGTGTGGAGCTGTATTCTGCATCACCGCTCAGGGAGGAGGAAATTATCTGGCTTTCGGAGCAATGTGACATTAATCGGGAAAAATTTGTGATAAAATAGGTGCTGAAATGAAGAAATTGTGGAAAAGTAAAAAATATATAATAATCGCAATAGTTGGTGTCATAATAATGTTAATGAGCAAAGCTTTGACGAACAGAACTGAACAGACTGAAAAAGTGACGACACAGAATTTGGCACATATAGAAATCGAACAGCTTGAAAATGTGCTGGAAAATATTCAGGGGGCAGGGGAAATTCAATTGTTTGTAAGTTATGAAGATAACGGATGCAAAGAAATTGCACAGCAAATTGAAAGGGGAGAGAACTCTGTTTTAAACATCCCGGAAAGTATAGGGGATACATATTATGTTTTGTCTGAACAAAAGCCGGAGATTGCAGGTGTTTTGGTCACCGCTACCGGTGCCGGAAATAAAAATGTCCGTAACAGGCTTCTGACGGCGGTGAAACACGCCTTGGGAATTCCTTACTATAAAATCAGTATCCAGATTGGAAGCGGAGGTCGTAAAGAGTGAGTTTCAAAAAAATATCAATTCTTTTTTTAGCAGTTCTTTTATGTATATCTATCGGCTTGAATTGGAATTATAATGAGAAAGAAAGTGGTGACACAGCTAAGCTTTTGGGGGAAGCGGCATATGTCAGCAGCAACGTAGAAGTGGAAGAAAATGATTATGAAAGTCAGAAAATAAAATGTGAGGTTGCTCGTGAAAAAGCTCTGGCACTGTTAGAAGAGGTTCTTCAGAACCCTGCTTCCGATAAAAAGCAGTATGATGAAGCACAAGCCAAAAAAGTGGCTATCGCTTCTGCAATTGAGGCTGAAGCTTTAAGCTGTGTTCAGCTTGAAAGCAAAGGATATGCAGATGCTGTGGTATATATAACTGGGGACGGCGCATCGGTATATCTTCCGGATACCGAACTGTCTGCAGTTCAGGTTCTTCAGATTCAGGAGATTGTTGCAAGCACAGCAAATCTCTTGCCGGAAAAAATAAAAATCGCATTATATAGTTGAAATTTGATTTTAAATGTGTTATAATAAAGAAAAAGATGCAACAAAAGGAGGATTGGTTATGGCTTTAGATCAGACCAACAAAGGCGGCGATAAATCCATACGCATTTCAGATGAGGTTATTGCATCCATTGCAGCGATTGCGATTCAGGATATTGCCGGTGTTGTAAAAAACACGGATTCCGGAAAATTAAATTCTAAAAAGCTTACAAAAAATGTTAAATCTGAGGTAAAAGACGGCGGCATTGTAGTAGATATGGATGTTGCGGTGGAATATGGAACGAATATACCTGAGATTGCCTGGGAAATTCAGCGCAAAGTTAAAAAAGCTGTTGAGAGTATGACTGGGTTGTCGGTTCTGCGTGCGAATATTAATGTAAAGGATGTTAAATTGCCTGAAGAGCTGACCGATGCAGAAGGAAATAAGGAGTAAAAAATACGGCAAAAGCCGTATTTTTTTGTTTAAAACCGTTGACAAATATATATTTGTGTGTTAATATAAATAAAGATGAATATTTAAGATTGTAAATGTTTTTGATGTTGTGTTTTGGAGGTGGGTTATGAGCTGTGCATTAACTGACATATTTAAAGTCTTGTCAGATGAAAAACGGCTGAAAATTGTAAAAGCACTTGCAAATGAAAGTGTGTGTGCAAATCAGCTTTTGGAAGGGCTTGATATATCACAGCCGAATCTGTCCCATCATATGAAAATTTTAACCGATATCGGGCTTGTGCGAGCAAAAAAAATGCGTACGCAGGTGTATTATGAGCTAAATCGGGAACAAATAAAATGCTTATGTTGTTTCGTTCGTGAAATCAGCGGAACGGAAAAAACATGTATACATCATCAAAATGTACAGACAAATGAGGAAACGGAGTGAAGAATATGTGTAATCACGGAGTTTATTTCGACCACGCAGCGACAACTTTTACACGACCCGAGGTGCTTTCAAAAATGTTGCCGTATTTCGGACAATCCTACGGTAATGCTTCCGGTATATATAGCATGGCACGTTTAAGTCGTCAGATAGTAGAGTGGTCCAGAGGCGAAATTGCTAAAGCTATTGGGGCCAAAGAAGATAGAGAGATTTATTTTACGGCCGGCGGCTCGGAATCAGACAACTGGGCAATCAAAGGTGTTGCGCGTGCTAATAAGACAAAAGGCAATCACATTATAACAAGTAAAATTGAACACCACGCGGTTTTACACACCCTTAAGACTCTTGAAAAAGAAGGGTTTGAGGTTACGTATCTTGATGTGGACGAATACGGTCGCATTTCTTTGGAGCAGCTGGAAAATGCAATTACTGAGCAGACAATTTTGATTACCATTATGTTTGCAAATAATGAAATCGGAACGATTGAGCCTGTTCGTGAAATTGGTGAAATCGCAAGAAAGCATAATGTTTATTTTCATTGTGATGCTGTACAGGCTGTTGGGCATGTTCCGGTTCATGTCGAAGAAATGAACATTGATTTACTGTCTATGTCAGGTCATAAATTTTACGGTCCTAAAGGCATTGGTGCTTTGTATATCCGTAAAGGCGTCAAAATTCAAAATCTTATTGACGGCGGTGCGCAGGAAAGAAACAAGAGAGCAGGAACCGAGAACGTTCCGGGAATTGTCGGCATGGCAGAAGCCTTGCGTATTGCTGTTGAAGACATGGATATGCACAATAAACAGCTTGCGCGCATGCGCGACCGGATTATTAAGGAAATCACAGAAAATATTCCTTATGTTCGATTGAACGGACATCCCGTAGAGCGTTTGCCGGGCAATGTAAATCTTTCTTTTGAATTTATCGAAGGTGAATCTTTGTTACTTTCTCTTGATTTGAAAGGGATTGCCGCATCTTCCGGTTCGGCTTGTACATCCGGTTCTCTGGACCCGTCGCATGTTTTACTTGCCATTGGTTTGTCCCACGAAATCGCACATGGTTCTTTACGCATCACGTTGGGCTATGAAAATACCGATGATGATATTGATTATTTATTTACGGTGCTTCCTGAAATTGTTGAAAGACTTCGGATGATGTCACCGCTTTACGAAAAAGTCCTGAAAGGAGAAAACAAATAATGCAGTACACAGAAAAAGTAATTGATCATTTTACAAATCCCAGAAATGTGGGTGAAATTGAAAATGCCGACGGTGTTGGTGAAGTTGGTAACGCAAAGTGCGGCGATATTATGAAAATGTATCTCAAAATTGAGGATGAGATTATAACAGACGTTAAGTTTAAAACCTATGGCTGCGGTGCTGCGATAGCAACCAGCTCTGTTGCAACCGAAATGATTAAAGGTAAAAGTGTTGATGAAGCATTGCGTCTTAAAAACAGTGAGGTTGTGGATGAGCTCGGCGGATTGCCTGATGTGAAAATTCATTGCAGTGTATTGGCTGAAGAAGCGATTAAAAAAGCAATCGGTGACTATTATGTGAAAAAGGGCATACTCCCGGCAGAACAGCATGAATGTGACGGCTGTTGTGAAGCTTGTAAAAAACACGAACAGGAATAAAAAACAACCGCTCTCAATCGAGAGCGGTTGTTTTTATTTTACAGACCATTTTGAAATATCTTCATACAAACTGTTGGCGTATGGCGAAAATGTGCCGTTTACTTTATCTGAAACTGCAAAAACTTCCTTTTCGTAGTACAGACTGATAATGGGTACATGCTTTAACAAGAGTGCCTGAATCTCTTTTGCAGAATCCGTTTTTTTCTTTTGCAGTCCGGTTCCGGAAAACTCTGTCAATAAAGCATCCATCTTCTTAACCTTGTAATTCAAGTTATTTTTGGACGAGTGTAGTAAAAAACTTAAATTTTGGTCAGCGGGGATGATTACTTCTCCGATGTAGGCGGTGTATTCTCCTTTTTCTATTTTCTCGAGGTATTCTTTGTACGGCAGAGCGGTGATTTGGGAATCAATACCGTTTTCCCGTAATTGCGTGTTGATAAATTCCGCCGTTTTCTTTTTTGAGTCACTTTCTTCATTGATCAGGATGCTAAAGGAGGGCACATCTTCTGCGTGGCTTTTTTTCAAATACGCTTTTGCTTTTTCAATATTGAATTGCAAATCTGTTTTATACGCCTTGTCATATGCACTTTTGGGTCGGAATGGGGAATTGGTTATGGTCGCATACCCTGCAAGCATGGAATCAACAAGAGCTTGCTTGTCAATCAAATGTGCAATTGCTTTTCTTGCATACGCATCGGGTAATATTGTTGATGTACAATTAAAACCCAGATAGGTAAATTTGTCCGTTACATAGTCATGCGTAGAAATGTTTGTCATGTTTGATAAGGTGGAAAGTGCGTTAATATCGCAGGATACCATATCAATGTCGAGTGCATGAAAAGCGTTTGCGGCTGCTTCTTTATTGGGGTAGTACACAACGTGAACTGTTTTGATTTGAGGTAAAAACTCTTTGTTTGCGTTCTCACCTGTGTTTGCAGTTAATACTAACTTATCATTTGTTTTGTCTGTCAGAATATAAGACCCGCACCCCAGAAGAGAGGTCTTGTCTTTGTAAATCGGAAAATTAAGAGTGGAAAGAACACCGAGTCCTTTCTGTTTCAACTTCAGGGTCAAAACATTTCCGGAAGCAGAACAGGATTCTACATAATCATTGACAGGACTGTATAAGCCGGCGGAGTACTCTTTTAAAGTATCGAGTGCACCCTTGGCATGAATGGCGGTAAGTGGTGTTCCGTCAGAAAAAACAATGTCGTCGCGCAAGGTGAGCTTCAGAATTGAACCGTTTTTAGAAAAATGCCATTCTGTTGCAAGACAGGGCGTTATGCTTAAATCTTCATTAACAGTTAAAAGCGGTTTATACAGCATAGAAGAGAGCAAAGAGGCGTTTGTTTTGTATTTCGTAGTTAACGGATTGAGTGTGTCAGGGGAAAAAGCAAAAAGAGAGATTTCGCCGCTTGCAACCGAAGCATCATTTTTTTCGCCACAGGAAACACAAAGCAAAACCAAAATAAATGTCAGTATTAAACAGATTGTTTTTTTCATACAATATTCATCCTTTTTATTTCTTTGGCAAGACCGGTTTTATCGTCTACTGAGATTACCACAGCATTGAATTGGGCAATACCGTCCGAAAGCTCAAAACGATCTCTTTGGTGATAAGCAAACCGATTGACAATAATTTCGGTTTTGGTACCCAGAATAGAATGGTGTGCACCTGTCATGCCTACATCGGTTATAAATGCTGTGCCACCGGGCAGAATTCTTTCATCAGCAGTCTGCACATGTGTATGTGTGCCGACAACCGCAGCCACTTTTCCATCCATAAAATGTGCCATAGCAGCTTTTTCGCTTGTCGCTTCAGCATGAAAATCGATTAAAATTGCATCCGCCTCATCTTTGATTTTTGCATACTCGGCCATTACAGCGTCAAAAGGAGAATTAATCGGGTCCAGATAAACCTGTCCCTGTATATTGATTACACCAAGTCTGTAACAGCCAGTGTCATATACCACAGAGCCTTCGCCCGGCAACGATTTGTTATAATTCGCAGGGCGAATGATGTAATCAAAGTTTTCAAAAACATCTTCAACGTTGCGGTTAAAGGTGTGGTTGCCCATTGTAAAAACATCTATGCCTGCATTCCACAACTCCTTTAAAGATGGGATTGTGATACTGTTTCCGTGTGATGCGTTTTCTCCGTTTGCGATGCAGATGTCTATTTTGTTCTCTTTTCGTATCCGGTTTAAGTTTCGCACTATATATTCTCTGCCGGGTTTTCCGACAATATCTCCGATAAATAAAATATTCATGGTATATCCTTTCTAATGTTGCATATATTATATTATAACACTGATTCTGATTATTTTCAACCGGAAAATTATTTTTATAAAAATTAAATTTAGGGGTTGACAAATCACGTTTTTTGTGTTATTATATTTAATGCGTTAAGAAAACGTATATATCGCGGGGTAGAGCAGCCTGGTAGCTCGTCGGGCTCATAACCCGGAGGTCGTGTGGTTCAAATCCCGCCCCCGCAACCATGAAAAAAAGACAGATTTCGACAAAGAAATCTGTCTTTTTTTAGCTAAATTCGCGTTTCGCGAGCTAAATGTGCTAATGCACGCTAAATTACTTCGTAGCTAAATTGACCTTCGGTCAGCTAAAAAGCGAATTTAATTTAGCTGTTTCGGCAGAAACAATTTAGCTATTGCGGAGCAATAATTTCGCTTTGCACGAATGTGCAAAATTTAGCTAAATCACTTTGCATCATTATTATTCTGCATTGCCACAAAATAACCCTAACTTAAAAAGTTAGGGTTATTATTTTTTGGCTTTATTTAAAGACTTTTCGTGATTTTAGTAATACAAAAGAGCTACTTTGGAGGTAGTCTAAGGTGGTTTTTCTTGTGTTTTTGGCTTTTTGCGATTTTTTAAAAGGGTTCATATGATTTATAAAAGGGTTCATATGACAATGTGAGCATCTTTGAGAAACAAAATTCGACTCCCTATAATCGCCCCACAAATAAAAAGGATACCTTTATGGTATCCTTTTTATTTGTGTAGATATTAAATCGGGAGGAGAACTGCCGAAGGCAGTTCGTTGAGACAGCCAAGATGCGAAGCGGATTGGACTGTCGTGTCTCGAGTGAGCAAATTTCTTCGCTGGCGACGAGGTCGCCCGAAGAAAAGCGAAACGCAGAGTCTCCCTACACCCACATAAGGACAACAATTTTATAGAATTGTTGTCCTTTTATTTAAGCCTTTTTCGGTATTTTACAATAATCAGGAAACAAGCCTGTTAAAGCTGAAGATTAATTTTAAACTATTTTTTTGTAATTTTAGGGTAGAAAATATTAAATTTGTGTGTTATTATGAATTTATAAAGGAGGTATTGCCATGAAAAGAACAGGTGCAGATTACATAAAACCCTTTGCGAAAGAAATATTCGGTACAGAAAATGTGGGATTTTATCCATATCCTAGAGAAGAGCTTATAAAGCAACCCATTTTTCCGTATTTTGTATTAGACGGTGGTGCGTTCAATCTGATGAAAGACCGCTTTGGTACGGCAGACGGTGATAAAATTCTAGAGCTTACGTTATCAGGAGACCTTTTTGAAATTTTTAAGTACAAGGGCGAATTTAATTGGGAAGCGTCCTTTGCGTATTCTAAAGATACCGATTTCATGAAAAAATATGAATGGCAAATCTGGCCGCAACGCCTGTATTTTACCATTCCGCTTGCCCATAAATTTTTGCAGACGGGCGAAAGAAAATATGCAGATGCATGGCTTACCATTGTCAAAGAATGGGACAGGGCACACCCGTATCAGGAGTTTGACCCTGCAATTCATTACATAAAAACTGACATGGTTTGGCGTGATATGCAGGTTGCGTGGCGTACCATGTCACTGTTACACGGTCTATTTATGCTAAGCGATGCACCCTTCACAAAGGATGATTGGAAATATCTTTATGATTTTGTGAAGCTTCATATGAATCATCTCTATATTGAAGCGATTGACAGACTTAATCGGAAATATGCGCAAAATCACGTTTTGCAGATTGGCGTTGTGCTTCTTTTTGCGGTTTCCATGTTTCCGGAGTTTGACAATATAGAAGAATTGACTAAAATTGCACTTGATACCGTAGAGTTGAACTTAAGAAATGCGATTTTTGAGGACGGCGGCAGTGATGAGGACAGCCCTAGCTACAGTCATTTTATCGCAAGACTTTATTTAGAGGCGTTACTTATTATTGAAAAGAACGGCTATCCCGAAATCAAAGGTTTGGAAGAAAGTGTAAAAAAACAGTACGAATGGCTTTACCGTTGCATGACACCGCAAGGGAAACCGCTTGCCCTTTCGGATTCTTATGGGCTTGATGTCTTGTTGGATTTAGAGTATGTTTCGAGATTGATTGAACTGGATTTTGACAGAGAGCTTAAGTCGGTTTATTATCCCCACAGCCATATTGCAATTTACAGAAACGGTGATATGACTCTGGTTTTAGATGCACCTTCTTGGCCGGGTCCGCATCACCATGCAGGGACACCGCAGATTCTTTCGTTCTATAAGGATAAGCCTTTGCTGATTGATACGGGCGTTTGCAGTTATGACCGTTGGGAATTTTACGAATATTTGCATGAGTTTAAAGCGCATAACGTGGTTTACAATCCTGAATTTGAGATTGATGACTGTACCGTTACTCCGAAAATTACACTTGCGGATGTGGAAAACGGAAAGTTCAAGGTGGAAACGGTGGTTGCAAACAAGAACGGACAAAGCTACTTATGGACAAGAGAAATAGAGGCTTTTCAGGATAAGCTTGTGATTTTCGATAAAGCAGAGTCTGAAACCGAAATGCCCTTTAAATCCAGGCTTTTCTTCAAACAGAACGACGTGTATTTCCCAAAAGAGAACAAAAACAAAATGCAGCTGCTTACAGAAAGCTATCTCATGACCTTAACAAGTGAAATGCAGATTTCCCGGGAACTTGCACCCGTGATGAATGAAGAAAATAATCTTGATTATGCGGTTATCTGCGAAACAAATACGGTTTCAAGCAAAGAATTTATCAATAAAACCGTAATAGAATTTGAGGATAGATAAAAAACGGATAGGAGAAAAGAATGATGAAAAAAAGTGTAAGCTTATTTTTGTGCCTTGTCATGCTTTTAAGTGTAGCAGGCGTATCTGCTTTCGGGGCAAAAAGCAAGATAATCATCTACACCACCGCAGATGATAATTATTTTGAAAAAGGGGAGTGGGTCACAACCGATAACCCTGATTTGCAGTCGATAGAGGGTGCGCCGTCCCGTTACCTTGCTGGCGAAGGCAATGCATACTGGGTACCGGAACTTCCGCATGGTAAGTATAAGGTTTCTGTTTACAGAACGGTGCATCCTGCATCCCAGGATAACCAGATTTACGAAATTGTGCATCACAGCAAAACGGATTATGCTGTGGTAAGCTTTACGTCGGGCGAAAAAGGCTGGGTAGAGCTTGGTACCTATGATTTTTGGGGCGATGGTGACGATTATATCAAGGTGACAAGACCTGCTAAATTAAATACCAGCAAGCCGCAGAGAATGCACGCGATTTCCTTTGAGCTTGTGGAAGAAATTAAAACACCGATTCCCGAGAATAAGCCGGCAGTTGCACCGGGTAAAAAGCCCGATGTTGCACTGATTGCAGGGGAGACCTCTGCAACAGAAAATGTTGAAGATACGAGAGTATCCAACGTAGTAAAACCGGTTAAAGCAGGAGATGTTATGCTCATTCCGGCGGGAGATCCTTTTTACTATGTAGCAAGTGGCACATGGGGAAAAACGACTTCTGCAGAAGGTCATGATGGTGGCGAGAGTCATTTTACCTCTACAGCTAAAGGTAAATTTATGTATACACCTTTTATGCCTGCCGGCAAATATAAGGTGGAGTTGTTTATGCCGGTTCATGCAAACTCCCACAAAAATCAGACGGTTACCGTACAGCATGCCGATAAAACCGACACCTTTACTTTAGACTACACCAAGGGTAAATCCCATTGGGAAAATCTTGGTACATTAGAGTTTTACGGCAACGGTAATGATTTTATAAGTGCGGAACTGCCTTCTAAAAATGAGGGAATAGCACTCCGTACCTCTGCGGTTCGGTTCACACTTGTAGAGCTTTCTTCCAAAGAACCGCCCAAAGGTAAGGTGGACCCTGCCAACCGCAATGCGGATATTGAAATGGATATTCCTGCATATCCAATCGACTACAAGGGTATTTCTGTTATTATTGATAATATACTGCAGGTGTATGACCAGCCTGCAATTGTTGTGGATGACAGAACGCTTGTGCCCTTGCGCGGAATTTTTGAAGCACTCGGCGCAAAGGTTTATTGGAACGGTGAAAATGAGTCTGTTACCGCAATCAAGGATGATATCAATATATTCCTGCAAATCGGCAATAAAACCGCAACCAAAAACGGTGCTGAAATTGCACTCGATGTTCCGGCGCAGGTTGTAAATGACAGAACATTGGTACCCGTTCGCTTTGTATCCGAGGCGTTGGGGGCGAAAGTGGACTGGGACGATAAAAACCAGGCTGTTCTGATTCAGACGGGCGAAAAAGGACCGCAGAATCTCTTTATTCCGTCCATTGCATTTCAGGATATGGGTACGTGGGAATGCAAATCGGATGACGGCGGTCTTATGGGTAACAACCTTTTCGGCAAGACCGATGAAACGGGCGAATACGAGCCTGCAAAGATTAAGGTTAATATAAAAGAAGAGGGCGATTATCAGATTTTTGTGCACGCCCGTGACTTTTCGTCAAATCAGCCGGGTGCCAGGTATTTTGACGTGGAGTTTAACGGCGTCAGAGTGCCCAAAACCTTTGGTCAGCATGGGTTAGACGGCTATTACTGGGAAAGAGTTGCGCCTGTTCATTTAAAACAGGGTGTGCTGGAGATTGCTTTGCACGACACCTCTACCTTCTATGTAAGATGCGATGGTATCTTTATAACAAAGGATCTTACCATGAAAACCCCGCCAAATACAACTACGGCGATAAAAGAAGCGGCAACCATTGTGGGCGATAGCTATAACGCAGATGTTTTCTTCCCGCAATATGCAAAGGTTGCGGACAAACAAGCTGTATCTACGGCATCCATTCAGAACGAAAATGTGAAAATTGATTTTTATACCGTTCCCACCGAAATGGGAAATGTGGTGCAGAAAAAAACAACAGTAAACGGCAAGGTTACAGCAGACAGAGACAATGCGTTCGGTGTGCTCTTAATGTATGCAAAAGACGGTGCGTTCAACGCAAGAAGCGGACAGTTCCCTGTATACAAGGCAACGTTCAGCCAGAGCGGAACCGAAACAACTGTAAGTACAAGTGACGTTTATAAGTTGGGCGAGCCTTCCTGGCTTATTCCGGATTCGGTGGAAATTCAAGACAACAGTACCGCCATTTTAACAGCAACGGGTAGCTATGCAGATGCAGTTTATAAAGTTGAACTTCTGCCCGGTAAATCAGATGCTAAAATTACCCTTACATTAAAGCCAAAACGTGACGGCAAGTTCTCTGTAAACCTGATTTCAGGTAACGAAAGCAAGGAATTTACCTATGCATTCATGCCTTTCCGTTTTAACGGTGCAGTTCTTCCCGAAGAGCCGTATATGGTATCAGAACCCTATGCCACCGTCCCCATGGCTTTAAAAACCGTTTTAAATGATGCAGGAGAACCCATAACAACCGGTGTTGCTCTTGGTACAGAAAACATTAAGCTTCGTTGGCCCAAAATGGAAAATGCAGATTTTGGCATGACCTTAAAAGGTCCTGAAGGCGGAGCACTTCCTTCTATTACCATTCCGGCTTTGTCGAGCGCTGATTCTATGATGAAAGCAGGCGATAGCTTTGATATTACCTATTACCTTGTGGAATCTCCCGGGGAATGGTATCCGGTTTACGAGAGAATGGCGCTTGATGTATATCATGTAACGGATTACAGAAAGAACTACCAAGCTTCCCTTACCGATGCAATTTTAAATACTACACGTTTAGCGGCTGACGATTACTCGGGTTGGGATGCAAATCAGAAAGGGTATTCCAATATCGAAGCGGAAAATTTGGTGACCCAGTCCAATCCTTTGGTGTTTATGTCCACCTATCTTTTGAGTGAAGATAAAGATTTCTTAGAAAGAAGAACCATTCCGTCTCTTGCGTTTCTGCTCACACGCCCCGGTTTCCATTATAATAACGGGGATATTGAGGGAACACCGACTTACGGTGGTGTAACACCCATTGGCGAGATTTGCAAAAACTACGGCAGCTCTGTTTACGGTGGAGCATATCGGATGACACAGGGATTAACACCGAGACTTAAGGAATACGGCATAGATAACGGACTTGTTAATTATGACAGCTACGGTTCTTCCCCTGATTTCCAGCATTTGCTTGCACTTTATCAGTATACAGGCAACACCGAGTATCTGGAAAACGCAAAACGGGAAGCGGATGCCTTTATCAGAGAGCATATTGATGCACCGCGAACCACCTTCTTTAACGAACAGATGTTTATTGCCATTGATTTCTATCCGCAGTTTTTCGGATTGATTGATATGTACGAGGTGACAGGCGAACAAAAATATTTAGATGCGGCAGAGCGCGGGGCAAGACATCTTTTGCCCACAGTATGGATTTATCCTGCGGCGGATGAAAACGAAATGATAAATGTATCTGCAGATTATACTCGCGAACATCACTACGGCAAAGATATGCAGTTCTGGAAACTAAATGAAATGGACAGAGTTGGTTATCCTGACAAAATGGCAAACCTTACCGATGAAACCGTTCCGTACTGGGCAGTGTCCAGAAACGGGTTATCCTTAGAACAAACCTTTACCTTTACCGATCATAACTCTGCATCGGGCAACATGATTATGGCAAACTGGGCGCCCGACCTGATGCGTCTTGCGGAATACACAGGCAATCCGATTTATGAAACCTATGCAAGAAACGCCATTATCGGCAGACATGTAACCTATTCGGGCTACTACTACACCGACCATTTTGCTTATAACAGAAACGTGAACTATCCCTATGAAGGTCCGGATATCACAGGTCTTTACTGGCATCATATGCAGCCGTTCCTGGCAATGCTTCAGGATTTCCTGTTTACGCAGGCGTGGAACTGGTCTGATAAGCAAATCGATTTCCCGTCGGTCAGAAACTCAGGCTATGCGTACTTCAACAACCATATGTATGGCGGTGAAAGCGGAAAATTCTATGACGAAGACGGCATGTGGCTGTGGCTTAAGGACGGATTGCTTACCGTAGACAACATTCAGCTCGATTGGTTCGGTGCAAGAAAAGACGGCGTTGCGTTCTTTGCATTCATGAACGAGGATTCTGCACAGCAAAGTGCGACAGTAACTTTAGGCGATAGCCTTTCAGGTTTTAACGGAGAAGCGGTTGTTTATGATGCAAAAGGGAATAAGACACCTGTTACCGTAACAGACGGTAAATTTACCATTACCGTTCCCGGCAAAACCATCGCTTCTGTTAAAATTGTGTGCGAAAACGTAAAAGCACCCGAATATGCGACGGTAAACGTGGTTGAAGCGGCAGAAGGCAATCAGAAAGCACTTGCCAAAGAAGGGGAGACCGATACGGGCTTTGTTCTGCAGATGTCGGGCGAAGAATATTTTGCGCATGTATATATTACAGAGCGTTTAGGTCAGGCTGAGAAAATGACACTCAACTACAAGATTGGCGATGGCGAGTGGCAAAAGGCAGATGACACATATGCGCCTTTTGAATTTATAATTCGTGTGGACGATACCACGGCAGAATTCACTTATTATGTGGAAAAGGTTGTAAACGGAAAGACCATTAAGTCTTCCGAAAAGACATTAAAAGCACTTGGTCAGAACGATTGACAATAAAAAAGACAGCTGATGCAAATCAGCTGTCTTTTTTATTGTTTAAAACGTGTTTTAAATTTCTTTTCCGCAGGCTTTCAGCAAAATTTCATGGAGCTTTATTTCATAATCGTAATCCCAATCATTTTTTATTTCTCTGATAACCATTTTATAAAAGCCTCTCATCATGTTTTCGTAGCGGTCAAAGGGCGGTGTGCTCTGCTTCTTGCCGACAATGCCCCAACCGTGGCTTAATGCTTCTTCTCGAGTCACTTCGCGATAGTCGGTTTGGATATTTCCGCCTGCATAATATTCAATGGGGTTGATTTCAACTGTCTTTTTGCTTCCGCAAACCACCAATTGTCTGCGCATAAATCCGCCCGGCTCTGCGGCACAGGTTTTGGCAAAGGAGACGCCGTTTTTATATTTAAATACCGCCATGCCGTAATCCTCTGCGGTGGTGTTTTCAATGCCCGTAGCACACGAAAGGGGAATGATTTCCTCCGGCTCGCCCTGAATGGCAAAAATAAGGTCAATTAAATGACAGCCCAAGAAATACAGCATGCCACCTGGAAATTGCTTGAGCCATTCTCTCTTTGCGTCCTTGTGCATACAGTCCATGTGCGCTTCAACCGCGTAGATTTCGCCAAACTCTCCGGCTTTAATTTCCTGCATAACTTTTTGCACAATGGGATTGTAGCGGTACATATAACCCATATTGAACACCAGATTTTTTGCCCGCGCGGTGTTTACCATGTCGCAAAATTCCTTGTGGTCTATGCCGCCCGGCTTATCTAAATACACATGAACACCTTTATCAATAAACTGCTTTGCGTATTTGGTGGAGTGAAGCTCGTCCGATTCAATGGCAACCGCATCAAGCTCCATGTCAAGCAATTCTTCTACAGTGCAAACCGCGATGTCTTTGTAGGCAGGCGCGGAAAGCCCTTGTGGGTTTTCGGTGTTAAAAACATTGCTGTCCGGTGCCGCGACGCCCACAAATTCAAAAATGTCTGCAAGCTTTTTCAAGGTTTGTGCGCAGGCTATGGCATGGTCGTGTTTGATTCCAATCTGCGCTATTTTAATTTTTTTCATGATAAGCACTCCAATCAAATAATACCCCGATGGGGAAGTTTTTGTCGTTTGCAAGACGGGTAAATACGTCAAAGCAGTCTTTAGGAGAAACAATTTCGTTAATCATATTCTTAAGCGAGATTCTTCCGAATTTCTGAAGCTTGAAAATGGAATCAAAATCATCTGCGTAGGTGAACACGTCGCCGTTGGATTCAAAATTTGGTCTTGCGAGAGTGTGTGCACCAACCAATGTGATGCCGGGTGCATGCACCTTTCTGTAGTAGTCCACTGAAAAATCCGAGTCACGGGTACAGCCGAGAAGCGCAACTCTTCCGAATTTTTTCATGCAGTCTAATGCCTGATTTAACCCTTCGCCTCTGCCGGTTACCTCTACGCACATGTTTGCACCGCCGTTTGTTAAAGATTTTACCTGCTCTGCAAAATCCGCATCAAAGGGATTTAAAGCGTAATCTGCACCGTTTTTTAAGGCGAATTGTCTTCTTTCTTCTACGGGGTCTGCCGCAATAATCGGAACAAGACCCGAAGTTTTTGCAAGCATGACCGCGTATTGTCCTAAAATACCAAGTCCCATAACCAGAACACTTTCTCCGAATTTCGGATGCATTTTCCGAAGTGCTGCTGAAGAAAAGGTAGAAATAAACACAGGTGTAGCTTCTTTTAAACCAACACCGTCGGGGATAGGTATGAGGTGGTCTTCTTGGATAAGCTGATAGGATTTATGACATCCCCATATTGTGGCAACCCGGTCGCCAACGGAAAATTTTGTGACCTGATCACCAACAGCAACCACCACACCCGAGCCACTGTAGCCGCAGGCTCTCGGGAATTTCACCGAGGGGCTTGCAAAGGTGTTTACACTCGGGTCACCAATTAAATTTGCCTTTTCTGTTCCTGCACTGATTGCGGTGTATGCGGTCTGAATCAGTACCTCCGTGCCTTTAGGCGCGTCCATCACAACGTCTAAAAGCTCTGCCGTGTACGGTTTTGTAAAAATAATTTGTTTTGCATTCATAGTATCACTCCTTAAGAATATAATACTACATTGACTTAAGGAATTCAATATGATATAATACCGTAAAAAGATATTATTCTACTGATTTGGAGTGATTTTATGCCGTATGTGGATTATTTGGCGACCAACACGCTTTCCTTTCATTTAAAACACGGGTCTTCCAGTACATTGCATTTCGACAAACCTTGCCTTGGTTATATCTTAAAAGGGAAGTGCGAAATTCTGTATAAAGGCAAAACGTATTTTGCAGAAGCAGGGGATCTGATGTATATTGCTAAAGGGACCAACTACAGCTCCTTTTGGACAGGCGACCCTGAAATTGAATTTTACTCGGTGCCTTTTAAGTTTACAGACCCTTATGCGATGGACGCCTTTAAGTTTCAGTTGGTGAAAAATTATCCCAGAGACAAATTTGACCGTCTGTACGCAATCTCCGAAGAAGATACGTTTTTAAGGCTTGAAGCCTTTTACAGTCTGCTTTCCGAGTTGTATACAAAGCTCCAAAAGAATAAAAAGGGACGCGCGTATGACAGCATCCTTCCTGCAATTTCATACATTGAACAAAACTGTACCGAAAAACTGTATGTGGAGCACTTAGCATCCCTCTGCAATTTAAGTCCCTCGAGGTTTTTTGCGGTTTTTAAGGAAACGGTTGGAAACACACCTGTCGGCTACAAAAATGCCATTCGGATTCAAAAAGGGATGGAGCTTTTGTATGAAACAGACATGACGGTCGAACAGATTTCCGAGGTTTTAAATTTTTCATCGCCTGCCCATTTCAGAAAGCAGTTTTCAAAGCTTTTGGGCGTAACGCCTAAAGAGGTCCGAAAATAATGATTAAAACCAACACACTTTTTTAAAACGTATTGTTCTGGTTTGAAAAAATGCTTTGCCTACATTCTGAACAAACTATATGGGGAAGTATATGATTGGAATGAATAGTTGCTTTAGTTACTTGACAACCGTTTTTAAATCTGATATACTTTAGTAAAGGAGATGGTGTATATGAAAAAAGTACTGTTGCTGGGTGATTCCATTCGTATTCGTTATCAGAATGCGGTAACCAGAAATTTAGAAGGTATTGCAAAGGTTTACAATCCCGGATACACTGCCGAGGATGAGGCTATGGAGAAATCGGTGGAAAATGTAAACTGCCGTGATACGAGTTTTACTTTGAACAATCTGACCTATCATTTGTGGGGAAAGAAAATACAGGGCATGGATTTGATTCATTATAACAATGGTATCTGGGACGCTGTAATCCGCCATGTGGAGGATGGTTCGTTTACTACCATCGAATGGTATGAAATTAATGTGCGCCGTATTTTACGGGAATTGAAAAAAATTACGCCCAACATCATTATTGCGACTACCACACCGCCCAGAACGGACGAACGGAAAAATCCGCATACAGGCATTGTAACCCTTACGGTTGATACCGTGAAGCGCTATAACGAAGTTTTATGGCGTATCGCCGATGAAATGCGTTTGCCCGTAAACGATTTGTTTACCCTTACCATGTCTGACAGAGAAAAGTACATTCTTGAATCGGATGAAATTCATCTGACAGAAGCCGGGGAAGAAGCACTTGGCAAACAGACGGCGGATATAATTAAAAAATATCTTTAATTTGACAAAAACGAGCCCTTTTTCGGCTCGTTTTTCTATTGACTTTAAAATATGTGTTTGATATAATATAGGCAGATTAAATTTATGACAGGAGCATGGTATATGAACATCATTATTGTGGGTGTAGGTAAAATCGGCGAAAAGTTAGTTGAGCTTTTAAGTGCTGAACAGCATCATAACATCACCGCTATAGACACCAGGCGGTCTGTTTTGGAAGATGTGGTAAATACCTATGATGTAATGGGTGTTGCGGGCAACGGTGCCAGCATAGAGACTCTGCAGGAGGCAGGTGTACAGAATGCCGACATTTTAATTGCCGTTGCAGGCTCGGACGAATTAAATCTTTTGACTTGCCTCATTGCCAGAAAAAGTGGCTGCCGGAACACCATTGCAAGAGTCAGAAATCCCGAATACGGTAAGGAAGTACAGCTTTTCCAGGAAGACTTAGGACTTGCCATGGTCATCAATCCCGAATTTACGGCGGCAATGGAAATTGCAAAGGTTTTGCGTTTCCCGTCTGCCATTCAGATTGATACCTTTGCCAAGGGCAGAGTGGAAATTTTAAAATTCAAAATCCCGGAAAAATCTGTACTGCATGACTTGAAGCTTGCGGATTTAACCCGAAAGCTGAACTGTGATATTTTGGTATGCGGCGTTCAGCGTAACGAGGAGACGGTCATCCCGGGCGGTGATTTTGTTCTGCAAAAAGGAGATCTGGTCAGCATCGTTGCAACGGTGAAAAATGCTTCCCACTTTATAAAAACCATTGGACTAAAAACCAACCGCGTAAAAGATACGATTATCGTCGGTGGCGGAACAACTGCGGTATATCTTGCAAACATTCTGATGAAAGCCGGTATTTCTGTTAAACTCATCGAAAACGATGTTGAACGGTGCGACAGATTGTGTGAGCTGTTGCCTAAAGCCACGATTATTAACGGTGATGGAACAGAAAATCGTTTGTTGTTGGAAGAGGGCATTGAGAATGCCGAATCCTTTGTAGCACTTACCGGTATTGATGAAGAAAATATTATGCTGTCTCTCTATGCCCAAAAACAAAGCAAGGGCAAAGTTATTACTAAAATCAACCGCATTTCTTATGGTGAAATAATTGATAATTTAGGGTTAGATACCATCATTCATCCAAAGGATATTGCGGCAGAATATGTTTTGCGCTTTGTACGCGCCATGCACAACTCTTACGGAAGTAACATTGAAACATTACACTATATTTTAGATGGCAATGCAGAGGCTTTGGAATTTAACATCCGCGAAAAATCACCCATTGCCGGCAAAACGATTGAAAGCCTGGATTTAAAGCCCGGTATTTTGATTGCCTGCATCACACGAAAAGGTCAAATTATTACTCCGCGCGGTAAAGATACGATTATGCCGGGTGATACGGTTATTATTGTTACAACCAATCGGGGATTTCAGGATATTAACGACATTTTAAAGTGAAAAGCAGAGGCGTTATATGAATTATAGAGTGATTTCTTATGTTTTAGGGTGGGTTGCAAACATTGAAGCTTTTTGTTTGCTGTTGCCCACATTATGGGCGTTGTTTCAAGGAGAAGAGACTGTTGGCGCATTTTTGGTGTGCATTTTTGTCTGTCTGGTTGTCGGACTTCCGCTTTCTGTTTATGGCAGAAAAAGCAAAGATATGTTTGCCAAAGAAGGATTTGTGGCGGTTGCACTCAGCTGGATATTAATGAGTCTTTTGGGCGCGTTACCGTTTTTGCTCAGCGGAAGTATTCCGAGCTTTGTGGATGCTTTTTTTGAAACGGCATCCGGCTTTACAACAACGGGAGCATCCGTGCTTTCAGATGTGGAAGCACTTTCGGAGTCTGTGTTGCTCTGGCGCAGCTTTACCCACTGGATTGGCGGTATGGGTGTTATTGTTTTTCTGGTCGCGCTTCTTCCTTCTTCGGGAAGCTCTTTCCATATGGTTAAAGCAGAAAGCCCCGGATATTCCGTCAGCAAGTTTGTGCCCAAAATCAAGACAACGGCAAAGATATTATATACAATTTATATCTGTATGACGGCACTTGAAATTATTCTGTTGCTGTGTGGCGGTATGAGCTGGTTTGAGTCGCTTACATTTTCGTTTGGTACAGCCGGAACAGGTGGCTTTAGCGTCAAAAATTCCGGACTTGCAGATTACTCATCTTATGTGCAGATTGTCATTACTGTATTCATGGTTTTGTTTGGTATTGATTTTTCCTTTTATTATCTGATCTTAATCCGCAAA
Source organism: Clostridia bacterium (assembly GCA_017410375.1). NCBI lineage: Bacteria > Bacillati > Bacillota > Clostridia > Clostridia bacterium. The sequence goes on from JAFQQW010000021.1 coordinate 77,674, forward strand.
GTTAAAAATGCCTTTAAAATGGAAGAGGTTATTGTATACCTTTCTTTGTTTGCCTTGTCTGTTGTTTTAATCTTTTTCAATATCCGAGAGATGTATGCTTCAACCGGTACCGCGATAAAAGATTGCGCATTTCACGTTGCATCAATTATAACGACAACCGGCTATTCATCAACCGATTTTAATTTGTGGCCAACCTTTTCTAAAACAATACTGGTTCTTTTGATGTTTTCCGGTGCTTGTGCAGGTAGTACAGCAGGTGGTATCAAAGTTTCGCGCATTATGATACTTTTCAAAAGTATTATCAAGGAGGTTCGTGTTCTTACGCATCCCAAAAGTACCATTAAAGTGAAAATGAACGGTAAAATTTTAGAGCACGAAAAGCTTCGCGGTGTTACAGTGTTCTTTATTGCCTATATGCTAATTTTTGCACTTGCATTTCTGTTAATCAGCTTAGATAATCTGGACATGACCACAAACTTTACGGCTGTTGTGGCGACCCTTAGTAATATTGGACCCGGCTTGGAAATGGTTGGTCCATGTGGCAATTTTAGCGTTTTCTCGGATTTTTCTACTTTGGTTTTGAGCTTTGTTATGATCATCGGAAGATTGGAGATTTTTCCCGTACTGGTTCTGCTTACGGCGAGAACTTGGAAGAACAAGTAAAGAGGAGGAGTTTGTATGGCAGATGTTCAAGCGAAACTTTCGTCTTTTTGTCGTCGGGTAGAAGAACAAATTGAACAGATTGTATTACAAAACTTCAAAAACGGTAAGTGCACCGATCCGTATGCAGCAGACAAAAATCCCGACCGTGCCTGGTGTGATGCTGCTGAATTGCTTGCAATGTTTGAAAAACAGAATTCCTTCGTGTATAAGGTGGAATTGTTACAAGCACTCAAAGCGATGGAACAGCAGGAAATCGGCTATAATATTTTGTGCGTGGGATATGCTTTGGAATGCTTCGGTTCGCATTTTGAAAAACCAATTACAAAAGCAGAAGTTTTAAAAGGTGAAACACTTTCCAAATGGCTTGAAAAACAGTATGCCAGAGATTCCGAATGGGTTGCCTGGGGCGCGGGTTCGGATGTGGATGCATTAGGCTCGGCATTTTATCAGAATAAAAAGTATTTTGATGCAGAACCGGACTTGAAAACACTTTTTGATTGGTTAAATAGTGCAGTGAATCCTGCATACGGAATGTGGGGAAGTGGTGAAAATATTTTGGATATGGTGAATGGTTTTTATCGTCTTACCCGTGGCACATATGCGCAATTTAATGTAGATTTGCCTTTGCCGGAAAAAACAATCGATACAGTGCTTGCACATGCAAAGATTTTGAATACAGAACAGCACATTACCGCCTGCAACACCTTAGATATTATTCATCCCTTATGGCTTTGTAAAAAGCAAACGGATTATCGGGCAGACGAAGGAAAAGGGTTTGCTTTGACGTGGATTGAAGAAGTGTTAAACAACTGGACGGACAATAAAGGATTCTCATTCATGTTGCACAAGCATAGCGAGGCTTCTATGATGGGTACGGAGATGTGGCTATCCATCCTTTATCTGCTTTGTGATTATGCGGGACTTTCACATTTGCTTACGTTTTCTCCTAAAGGGGTACACAGATTGTATACAGAAATATAAAAACAGCAGAGGTGTTAAACCTCTGCTGTTTTAAGTTCTTCAGGGATTCCGATATCGGTTACAGTAATTTCCCCGCTGTATGTTTTACCGGCGTTTTTCAGAAGACCGGGCTTTAAGCAACTAAAGGTTACGGTTTGGGTAGCCTTTATAGCGCAACCTAATATTTCGCCCGTATCCGCCGAAATGCCCGAAGGAATATCACACGCGACAACGGGAACATTTGTCTGATTAGCATGCGTTATGACAGCTTTAAAATTTCCCTCAATCGGACGTGCAAGGCCTACACCGAAAATTGCATCAACAATCAGGTCACATTCCGGGAAAGTACCGTCAAAGGAAAGAAAATCCAATCCGCATGCCTGCATTTTCATATACATGGCTGATGCATCTTTGCTCAAGTTGTCCTTTTCTCCAAAAAGATAAGGAAAAACCGTAACACTCTTTTCGTGTAACAATCTTGCAAGCGCAATGCCATCACCGCCATTGTTTCCGTATCCGCAAAGGATAACAATGCGTTTGGCAGATGGGTAATTTTCCAAAATGACATGTAAAACCGTTGTTGCAGCATTTTCCATAAGATCTAAAGAGGGAATGCCGTATTCTTCAATGGCAATCTGATCCATTTCGCGCATTTGTGCAGCTGTTTTTATAATCATAGCGACTCCTTTACTGTTTCATAACCGTTTGTTTTGCGATAACCTTACGCAAAAACAAAATTGCAATGCAGATTAATACAAAGCCGATAATAGCCAGAATTTGTTGGCTGAAAAGCTCGAATCCGAATAAACGGATGTAGTTGTCTGCACCTGCGACACTTACAATACGGCTTGCTACTAAAGAAGCAAGAAACCCGCAAATGCCTCCGATGCTGTTTTTGAATGCCATTGCCTGTGTAATATAGGCAGAGGGTACATAGCTGTAAGTAATATTAAATGAATTTGCGTTGGTGCCTGCAGTAGATATATTCATTAAAACAGTATAACCGATAATCAGCCACCAAGTGGTTTTGGTAGTAAATGTAATACAAAGATAGGCAACCGCTAAAATCCACAGTCCAAGTTCAAAGCCCTTTGCAAAGCTTTTTTTATCCGAGAAGCGACCAAAAGGCATCGAAACGCCCATTCTTGCGAAATTACCCAGCATATTCACAACCTGTACAAATAACAAAGAGGGGAGTAAGTCGTTTTTAAATAATCCAATATAACCCAAAAGAATATATCTGGCGGAGTCAAACAGAATAGTCAGATATATAATGCTACGGAAGTTTTTGTTACCCATGGTTTCCTTAAAAACTTTTTTTAAAGGCAGATTATCCGCATCGTGCATATCTTCGCGTTCTTTTTTAATCAACATAAATGAAACAAAATTTGAAATATTTACAACAAGAAGAATGATAGAGATGAATAAAAAACCGCCTTCTAAATTTCCTCGTTCTTCGAATCCGTCTGTTATTGCCCCTATAATCAATGTAAAGGCGATGCCCGATATCAAGGAAACAATTTCCTTTTTTGCTGAAAAATAAGCACGGACGCCGGGGTCTACAAACGAATTACCCCATTTAAACGCAATAGAAAAAACCAGACATTTTGCAAAATATGCAATTAAAATTCCCAGGGTGACCAGAAGAGGTTTAATGGGATTGAACGTATCGGGCAAAAACGGAATCAGATACAAAAGCATAAAGAAAACCTGACTGGTTGTGTCTGTAATAATTACAAGCTTTTTTGTGCTGATTTTTATTTTTACTGCCCATATGGACAAAAGCTGAAAAATAAAAGCCAGGGAAACGATGGACGAAATGACACCGGTTAAAGCATCGCTGACGCCGATGTGCTTTAAAAGCTTTGCCAAAAACGCATCTGCAACCAGCAGAGAAGTGAAATATTCAAATGTACACTGCGACATATAGGCGACGCGTGACCGTTTGTAGTCAGGTGCATTGTAATTGATTTTATCCATAAAAATATCCGCTCCTTTTGCTGTAAACCATTATACAGAAAAAGAAACGGAAAATCAAGGGATTTACTTACGAAAATTTTTCGTTTTTTTGCCGGTTTTCAGATCATCCTTCGGGGAGTGTCCACGGTATACTGTATATGCTCTGTAAAAATTGGAATAGTTCGAAAAACCGGAAAGTGAAACAGCTTCTGTAATACTCATACCTTGCTGACACAGCTCACGCACTTTTAAAATACGTTTGTTTATGATGTAATTGTTCAATGTGAAGCCGGTGTATTCTTTAAATAATTTGCATAGATAATACTTTGAAATGTAGCAATTTTTTGCAAGGTCATCCAATGAGATAGGATTTTGCAAATTGTTATTGATGTAAGAGATGGTTTCGGCTACGATTTTGTTGCCTCTATGTGCAAGATTTGACCGCTTTGCTTTCGTAAGCAGATGCAAAAATTCAAGCAGAGCGCAGGTGACTGGCAAATCAGTTTGTTCGCTGTTTGCATATTTTTCCAGACGCATTAAAACCTCGGGGATGCCTTCGTTATGAGAAGAGTAGCTGGGAATCAGGTAATCCTTTTTTGTTTTGATTTCATCAAAAAAATCCTGGATATACTGCATTTCTTTTTGATTGAAAAATTCGGGACGTATGTTGATAACAATGCGTTCATAATCTTCTGTACCGAGAAAACGGACATAATGCTGTTCACCGTCATTGATAATCAGAATGTCGTTTGGTTCAGGCTTATATACTGTGCCTTCAATAACATATTCCACATTCCCTTTCAGAAAAATATAAATTTCCTTCTGAATATGAATGTGAGGGTTGTGAAATTCCGGGTTTGGTTTTTCGGTTAAAGAACGTGCATAATACACTTGTTTTGTCTTGTAAATGCAAAAGTTTTTATCCACAATCATCCCTCCCATCATTATTTTAACACAAAACAACAAGATTTGCAATGTTTTTGACAATATTTTTATTGAAAGTTTATTTTTTTTGTATTATAATGTATGTAATAAAATATATGAGGAGGATTCTTATGTACAAGCATGTCAAAATTACCGGGTTTTCTGACGAAATCAATCCGGCTATCGATGAGCAGTTTGCGCTTTTAAACGAGCTCGGCATCTCTTATTTTGATCCGCGCGGTGTAGACGGCACAAATATTTCAGATCTTACAGATGAACAGGCTGATGTTTTGTTGGAAAAAATGAAAAAAGCAAACATTAAGGTTGCCTGCCTTGGTTCGCCTATCGGTAAAATCGAAATTACCGATCCCATTGAACCACATCTTGAAAAATTAAAAAGAACCATCACTATTGCAAAAAAACTCGGCACGAAATATATCCGTATTTTCAGCTTCTTTATGCCGAAGGACGAAGATCCTGCAAACTACAGAGATGAAGTAATGAAGAGAATGCAAATGATGGTTGATATTGCTGAAGCTGAAGGGGTTGTTCTTCTGCACGAAAATGAAAAAGGCATTTACGGTGATATCGCGTCCCGTTGCAAGGATATTTTTGAAACCGTTAAATCTCCTGCGCTGAGCGGTGTGTTTGACCCGGCAAACTTTATTCAGTGCGGACAGAAGGTTTTTCCGGATGCCATTGAAATGTTAAAGCCTTATATTACATATATGCATATCAAAGATTGCACCGCTGACGGTCAGATTGTTCCTGCCGGTATGGGCATCGGTGATATTGATAAAGTGTTTGAAGTGCTTCTGGCACAAGGCTATGAAGGCTTTGCGTGCTTAGAACCGCACTTGGGTAAATTTGAAGGTCTTGCAGCTTTAGAGCAGGATGACACAATGCTTAAATTAGAAGCCAGCGACGGTAAAAAGTTTGTTTTAGCTTATCAGTCGCTTAAGAAAATTTTAGATAAGGTTGGTGCGTAAACATGGAAAAGGTAAGATTTGGTATTGTTGGTCTTGGCAGTATGGGTACTTCCCATGCTGACAGAGTATGGAAAGGGGATATCCCAGGATTGGAGCTTGCTGCGGTATGCGACATCAATCCCGCAAGATTGGATCACGCAAAGACGGCTTATCCCGGTGTTGCAACGTTTGATAAGGCAGAAGATTTATATGAAAGCGGTCTTTGCGACCTCGTAATTGTTGCAACTCCGCATTATGATCATCCGAAACTGGTTATTTCAGCATTGGAACATGATTTGCATGTTATTTCCGAAAAGCCTGCAGGTGTATACACTAAACAGGTGCTTGAAATGAACGAAGCTGCAAAAAAGAGCAACAAGCTTTTTGCAATTATGTTCAACCAGAGAACAAACCCTATGTATCAGAAGCTGCGTGAAATGATTCAGCGCGGCGACTTAGGTAAAATCAAGAGAATTAACTGGATTATTACAACCTGGTATCGTTCTCAGGCATATCATGACAGTGCAACCTGGCGCTCGAACTGGAAGCTTGAAGGCGGCGGAACTCTGATTAACCAGAACCCCCATCAGTTAGACCTTTGGCAGTGGATGTTCGGTATGCCCAGCAAAATCCGTTCTTTTGTTTCCTTTGGTAAATACTATGATATTGAAGTTGAAGACGATGTTACAGCTTTTATGGAATATGAAAACGGCGCAACCGGCGTATACATTACATCTACCGGTGAAGCACCCGGCGTAAACCGTCTTGAGGTTACCGGCGACATGGGTGTTGTTATCATTGAAAACGGCAAAATGACCTTTAAGCGTAACTATATTTCTGAAAGAGAATTTAATAAGACAAATGAATCTCCCTTTGGTTTGCCTGAATGCTGGACCTGTGAAATCCCGGTTAAACCAGGCAGCGGTGAACAGCATAACGGTGTATTGAAAAACGTTACCAATGCAATTCTGAAGGGTGAAAAGCTTCTTTCTCCCGGTTTAGAAGGCATTAACGGTCTTACCATTTCCAATGCAATGCACTACAGCACATGGATTGATGACTGGGCAGATGTAAAGAACTTCCCGCATGACGATTTCTATGCAAAACTGCAGGAAAAAATTGCAACCTCAAAACCTAAAAAGGCAGTAGAAGCGAAAGCACAGAACTTAGAAGGCACCTATTGATTCAGTCTATCGCTTTAAAATCAGCTATGAATATTTGACGAAGAAAGGATTCTGCTGAACATGAAACGTGTTTGTATTGTCGGTTGCGGTGCCATCAGTGGCAATCATGCCGAAGCATTGCAAAAGACAGAAAACGCAAGTTTAGTTGCAGTTTGTGATATCAACCATGAACGCGCAGACAAACTTGCTGAGAAATACAATATAGAAAAAGTTTATTATGATTATGCGGAAGTGCTTGAGGATACAGGTATTGATGCGGTGCACATTTGTACACCGCATTATCTGCATACCGATATGGCAATCAGTGCCTTGGAAAAAGGTAAATTTGTTTTCTTAGAAAAACCGGTCAGCATTTCCAATGAACAGCTTGACCGCTTGAAGGAAACCGAGCAAAAGCATCCCGGAAAGCTTGCGGTTTGCTTCCAGAACCGCACAAATCCGTCTGTAGTTGCTTTGAAAGAAGCTTTAACCAGTGAAGAAAACGGTGCATTTTTGGGTATCAAGGCTTTTTTGGTATGGCACAGAACAAAAGAGTACTATGCTATGGATGCATGGCGCGGCAAATGGGACACCGAAGGCGGTGGGCTTATGATTAACCAGGCGGTCCACACATTAGACCTTTTAAGTTGGCTCTCGGGCGGTGCGAAATCGGTTAAGGGCACCATGTCTACCAAAGTTCTTGCAGATTGCATCGAGGTAGAGGATACAGCTGAGGCAATTATCTTTTTAAACAACGGCCATCGCGGTTGCTTCTATGGAACAAATGCCTACAGCACAGACAGTTCCTATAATCTGGAAGTGGATTTTGAAAACGTAACCTTCCGTTACGCTGACAATTTTCTTTATAAAATCGAAAAAGGAAAGCGTCCCGAAATTGTTGCGGATGACAGTATGGATGTGGTCGGCAAATCATACTGGGGCAACGGTCACAGCCGTTTGATTTCCGCTTTTTATGAAAATGGCAACGAAGGCATGAGCCTTTCGGAAGCTGAACCCACCTTCCGTTTATTGTTCGCATTCTATGAGAGTGCATCTAAAAATGGGGAAGAAGTGGAGCTTTAAGGAGGAAAAAATATGAAAATGACTTTTCGCTGGTACGGTACAGATGATCCCGTAACCTTAGACCACATTCGCCAGATTCCGGTAATTTCCGGCGTTGTTTCCGCCGTGTATTCCTGCAAGGTTGGCGAAGTGTGGTCGAGAGAAGATATTGCAGCACTCAAAAAACAGGCAAACGATAAGGGCTTGGAGTTTGAAGTGGTTGAGAGTGTTCCCGTGCATGAAGACATCAAGCTTGGTGCACCCAATGCACAGAAATACATTGATAATTATTGTGAAAACATTCGTCGTTTGGGCGAAGCAGGTGTTAAGGTTATCTGCTATAACTTTATGCCTGTGTTCGACTGGTTAAGAAGTGATTTGTCCCGCAATCTCGCAGACGGATCGAACGCGTTGGCATATGACCACAAAACCGTGCTTTCCATGGACCCTGCAAAAAAAGAGCTTTCTTTGCCCGGATGGGATGAAAGCTATTCCAAAGACGAATTGCAGAATCTTTTGAAGCAGTACGAAAGCATTGATGAAGAACAGCTCTGGAAAAATCTAGAGAATTTCTTGAAGCAGATTATTCCTGTTGCAGAACAGAATGATATCAAAATGGCAATCCATCCGGATGATCCGCCGTGGGGTATCTTTGGTCTGCCGCGTGTAATCACCAACAAAGAAAATTTAAAGCGTTTCATTTCGTTGGTGGACAGCCCCTCTAACGGTGTAACTTTCTGTACCGGTTCTTTGGGCGTAAATCCCGATAATGATTTGTGCGATATGATTCATATGCTTTCGGGCAGAATTCCGTTTGCACATCTTAGAAATATCAAGATTACCGGTAATCTTGACTTTGAAGAATCTGCACATCCTTCGAAGAATGGTTCGCTGGATATGGTTGCAATCGTGAAAGCACTGAAAGACAGCGGCTTTGACGGTTATATTCGTCCCGACCACGGCAGAATGATTTGGGATGAAACTGGCAGACCCGGCTACGGTCTTTATGACAGAGCATTGGGCGCAATGTATACCTATGGTATTTGGGAAGCTCTTGAAAAGGCAGGTAAATAAGTATGAAAAATTTTTTAGACGATAATTTCCTTTTGCAGACCGAAACGGCACAAAAGCTCTATCACGAATACGCAAAGGAAATGCCGATTTTTGATTATCATTGCCATTTGTCTCCAAAAGAAATTTATGAAGACAAAACCTATACCAATATTACCGAAATCTGGCTGTACGGCGATCATTACAAGTGGCGCTTTATGCGCTCCAGCGGTGTGCCGGAAGAACTCTGTACCGGTAACGGATCGGATTACGATAAGTTTATGGCTTACGCTAAAGCTGTCCAGTATGCCATCGGTAATCCGCTTTACCATTGGTCGCATCTGGAATTACAGCGCTTTTTCGATATTGATTTGGTGCTGAACGAAAAGAATGCTCCGGAAATCTGGGAAAAAGCAAACAAGAAGATTAATGAGGGCGGTTTCTCTGCCAGAAAGCTGATTGAACAGTCAAATGTTGACTGCATCGGTACCACCGATGACCCGGCTGATTCTTTGGAATATCATTTCCTGCTTCAGAAAGATGACAGCTTTAAAACGCGCGTTGTTCCGACCTTCCGTCCGGATAACGCAGTTAATATTGAAAAAACGACCTTTGCAGATTACATCAAAACTTTGGGTGCTTCCTATGACAAAGAGATTCAATCATTTGAAGACCTGAAGACGGTTCTTAGTCTTGCTTTGGACAGATTTGCTCTGGCGGGCTCTAAAATTTCCGACCATGCATTCGAGACCATTCCGAATGTGCCTGGCACGGAAGCGGAAGCGGATGTAATTTTGAAAAAAGCATTAAACGGAGAAGCGGTTTCCGAAAAGGAAGTAGAGCTTTATAAAACCGTTCTGATGCTGTTCTTCGGTAAGGAATATGCAAAACGCGAATTTGTGATGCAGTTACATATTGGTGCAATGCGTAACAACAACACAAGAATGTTTAATAAATTAGGTCCCGATACCGGTTACGATTCTATTCATGACCTGGAAGTGGCAAAAAAACTTTCCAGACTGTTAGATGCGCTTGCAACCGATGATTTGTTACCTAAGACCATTCTTTACACATTAAATCCCAAGGACAATTTTGTTCTCGGTACCATGCTTGGCAACTTCCAGGGTGACGGTATCCGCGGTAAAATTCAGTTTGGTTCTGCATGGTGGTTTAATGATCACAAAGACGGCATGGAACAGCAGATGCAGGATCTGGCAAATCTTGGTTGTCTTGCAGCTTTTGTCGGTATGCTTACAGACTCGCGAAGCTTCCTTTCGTATCCGCGTCACGAGTATTTCAGACGCATTCTCTGTAACATCTTAGGCAACTGGGTAGAAAACGGGGAGTTTCCGGCAGATTGGGATACTTTAAAGCAAATTGTGCAGGATATCTGCTTTAACAATGCGAAAAACTATTTTAAAATGTAAGGAGTTTCAATATGTATAAAGTTCCTTTTAATATTGATATTAAGGACAAGGTTGTAGTAGTAACCGGTGGTGGCGGTGTGCTTTGTGGTGAATTCGCGAAAGCACTTGCAACCCAGGGTGCAAAAATTGCAATCCTTGACTTGAATGAAGAAAAAGCAAAGGAAGTGGCTTCTGAAATCACAGCGGACGGAGGCACTGCTATCGGTGTTGCGGCGAACGTGCTTTCCAAGGATAGCTTAGATGCTGCAAAGAAAACCGTAAACGAAGTATTTGGTCCTTGTGACATCTTAATCAATGGTGCAGGTGGCAACAATCCCAAAGGCACAACCGATAAAGAATACTTCGATGCTGAAGACCTTGATAAGGAAGATGTAAAAACCTTCTTTGATTTAGATGAAGCAGGTGTTCGCTTCGTGTTTGACTTAAACTTCATGGGTACCCTTTTAACCACGCAGGCTTTTGCGCTGGATATGATTAACCGTGATGGTGTTATTGTAAACGTATCTTCCATGAATGCGTTTACGCCTTTAACAAAAATCCCGGCATACAGCGGTGCTAAGGCTGCAATTTCCAACTTTACCCAGTGGCTTGCGGTGCATTTTTCCAAGTCTAAAATCCGTGTAAACGCAATTGCACCCGGTTTCTTTGTGACCGAACAGAACAGAGCGCTTCTGATGGATGCAGACGGAAACTTTACTGACCGCTCCAAGAAAATTTTGTCTCAGACTCCCGTGGACAGATTCGGCGAAAAACAGGAACTTATTGGTACACTTTTATATCTTGTTTCCAATGAAGCATCCGGCTTTGTAAATGGTGTTATCATTCCTGTTGACGGCGGTTTTTCTGCTTATAGTGGTGTATGATTTTTTAAGTGCAGGCCGTTTTAGACTTGCACTTTCTTTATTTCTGTGTTATACTTTAAGCGCAAAGTATTAAATTGGTTATTTATGGAATAATAAAGACATGGTTTTTATTAAAAAGGAGGAGCGTGTGTTTATGAAAATAAAAAGATATCTTTCGGTTGCGTTGTGTGTCTTGTTGATGCTTACGTTGCTGGCTTGCACTGACAAGGGTGAAGAAGCTTCTGTATGGGAAGATGCAACGTATACCGAAGACCAAAGCTTTGGAAAAGGCAATAAGAAATTTGAACTGGAAGTGGAAGCAGAAGGAAAATCTGTTGTGTTTACCATCAAAACCAACGCCGAATTTTTGGGTGAAGCGCTTGCTGAACACAAACTTGTAGACGGGGACGATGGTCCTTATGGCCTTTATATTAAAAAGGTGAACGGTATTCTGGCAGACTATGATAAAAATGGTGCATACTGGGGCTTTTATCAGGATGGAGAATATATGACGACCGGTGCGGACGAAACATTAATACAAAGTGGTGCAAAGTATAAGGTTGTTTATGAGAAACAATAAATTTTGTCTTTCAATCCGTGAGATGGTTTTGTTTTCCATGCTTGCAGGGCTGATGTTTTGCTCCAGAGTTGTTCTCGCACCCCTTGCGAACATTCATCTTGTCGGTGTATTGACCATGACTTACACGGTTGCTTTCCGAAGCAAAGCGCTTGTTCCGATTTACCTTTATATTTTCCTGGAAGGCTTGTTTGGCGGCTTTTCCGCATGGTGGTTGCCGTATCTTTATGTGTGGACGGTGTTGTGGGGCGCAACAATGTTGCTTCCGCCCAATATACGCCCGCAGTTTGCGCGGGTTGTTTATCCGTTAATTTGTGCACTGCACGGATTTTTGTTCGGTATCTTGTATGCACCGGCGCAGGCTCTTCTTTTCGGGCTTTCGTTTGAGGAAATGGTTGCGTGGGTGATTGCAGGACTTCGTATGGACATCACACACGGCATCGGAAACCTGGTTTTAGGAACACTTGTTTTACCCCTTTCTGTATATCTTAAGAAAATGCAAACACAAAGATGATATCTTTGTGTTTCTTTTTTATAAAAAATCTCTTTTTTTGACAAAAGTTCGTTGACTTTTTATGAAAAATATATTATAATAATGTAGTGAGTGTTACTATGTGAACTCATAGGATAAATCATTCTTGCAACTGACGGATTTGTGGGGAAAACCACGGGGGAGCAAGAAGGTTCAATTGTCGACCGTCTGGGCAGCCTTATCCGTTTTATGCGGATAAGTCCGCCCTTTTTTAAATTTGTGCAGGGAAAATTTAGCAAATGGAGGAAATGAAAATGAAAAAAGTTGGAATTATCATGGGAAGCGACAGCGATTTGCCGGTAGTTGAAAAGGCAATCACAACACTGAAAGATTTAGAAATTCCTTTTGAAGTGCATGTATATTCTGCGCACCGTACACCGCTTGAAGCTAAAGCATTTTCTGAAAATGCAAGAGAAAACGGATTTGGTGCAATTATAGCCGCAGCGGGTAAAGCTGCACACCTTGCAGGTGCGATTGCGGCAAACACAACCTTGCCTGTAATCGGTATTCCCGTAAAATCTTCTACCTTGGACGGCTTGGATGCATTACTTTCCACCGTTCAGATGCCCGGCGGTATTCCGGTTGCAACCGTTGCCATTGACGGCGCACAAAACGCAGCACTGCTTGCGGCACAGATTTTAAGTGTGGAAGACAAAGTGCTGGCTGAAAAATTGGATGCTCAAAGAAAAGCATCTACAAAAACGGTTCTTGAAAAGAACAAAGCAATCGAAGACAAGTATAACGCATAATTAATTCTTACAACAGGATCGGAGGGAAATATGGGCGGTTTTTTTGGAACAATCAGTAAGCATGATGCCATTGCCGATGTGTTTTTTGGTACAGACTACCACTCGCATTTAGGCACAAGACGTGGCGGTATTGCAGCTTGGGATAATGAGCGTGGCTTACAAAGAGATATTCATAACATCGAAAATTCACCTTTCAGAACAAAGTTTGATAAAGTTTTTGAGGAAATGAAAGGTAACTCTGCAATCGGAATTATCAGTGATAGCGACCCGCAACCTCTATTAATTAAATCAAATATCGGGACATATGCTATCGTTTTCATCGGCAGAATCAATAATTCGCAGGAGTTAATTGATAAATATCTTGCCCGTGGCGGTCATTTTACGGTTATGACCGGTGGTGTCGTAAACTCTACCGAGTTGGTGGCGGCACTTATCAATCTTAAAGATAGTTTTACCGAAGGCATTCAGTTTGCGCAGGACGTAATTGACGGAACAACATCTATTTTGATTTTAAAAGAAGGCGGAAAGCTGATTGCGGCAAGGGACAAGCTGGGCAGACTTCCGATTATGATTGGTAAAAGCGAAGATGGATATGCGGTATCCTTTGAATCCTTTGCATATAAAAAGCTTGGCTACACCGATGAAAAAGAACTTGGACCCGGTGAAATTGTAGAAATCACCTTAGATGGGGTAACGCAGCTTGCAAAGCCGGGCAAGGAAATGCGCATCTGTTCTTTTCTTTGGTCGTACTACGGCTTTTCCAATTCAAATTATGAAGGCGTTAACGTAGAAACTATGCGATATCGAAATGGCGAAATTATGGCAAGAGCCGACAAGGAACACAAAAACGCAGAGAATGTTGATTATGTCAGCGGTGTGCCGGACTCGGGTACACCACATGCCATCGGCTATGCCAACGAAAGCCATATACCTTTTGCAAGACCATTTATAAAATATACACCCACATGGCCGCGTAGCTTTATGCCTTCGCACCAGAGTGAAAGAATTAAGATTGCCAAAATGAAGCAAATCCCGGTGCACGAACTGATAGAGGGCAAAAATCTTTTGTTTGTAGATGATTCTATTGTTCGTGGCACGCAGTTGAAAGAAACAGTTGATTTCCTGTATGACAACGGTGCAAAATCAGTACACATGCGTTCCGCTTGTCCACCGATTATGTATAGCTGTAAATATTTGAATTTCTCCAACAGTACCGGTGAAATGGATTTGATTGCAAGACGAACCATTATGGAACTTGAAGGAGAAGAAGGTTTTAAATATATCAGTGAATACAGCGATGCAAAAACCGAACGTGGTAAAAACTTGCGAAAAGCTATTTGCGAGAAATTAAAATTTGCTTCGTTGGAATTTCAGTCCTTAGAGGGGTTGCAGGAAGCAATCGGAGTGGAACCGTGTAAACTCTGCACCTATTGCTGGAGTGGTAAAGAATAATACAATTTCCATATAGAAAAGGGAGGCTAAAAAATGAAAAGTTTTAGTGAAAGCTACAAAGAAGCAGGCGTAGATATTACTGCCGGCTACAAAGCAGTTGAATTGATGAAACAGCATATCGCAAGAACACAGACAGCAGGCTCTATGTCTGATATCGGTGGCTTTGGCGGTTTGTTTGAAATGGATTTAACAGGGATTCAAAAACCTGTTCTGGTCAGCGGTACCGATGGTGTTGGTACCAAGCTGAAAATGGCATTTTTAATGGACAAGCATGACACGGTTGGTATTGATTGCGTTGCAATGTGTGTAAACGATATCATTTGCTGCGGTGCAAAACCGTTACTGTTCTTAGACTATATTGCAGTTGGTAAAAACTATCCTGAAAAAATCGCCCAGATTGTTTCTGGTGTAGCTGAAGGCTGTGTACAGTCCGGTGCCGCACTGGTTGGCGGCGAAACAGCCGAAATGCCCGGTTTTTATCCTGTTGATGAATATGACCTTGCAGGTTTTTCTGTGGGTGTTGTAGACAAAGATAAGGTTTTAAACAACAAAACCATCAAAGCAGGCGATGTGATTATCGGTCTTCCCTCAAGTGGCGTACATTCTAACGGCTTTTCGTTGGTTCGCAAAGTGTTTGATGTGGAAAATACCGATATTAAATCCCATGTAGCAGAGCTTGGTGCTTCTATTGGTGAAACACTTCTTACACCTACAAAAATTTATGTAAAGCCTATGCTTGCGTTGTTTGACGCGGTAGAAGTAAAAGCGGTTTCTCATATCACAGGCGGTGGTTTCTATGAAAATATACCGCGCTCCATTCCGAAAGGCTTTAGCGCAAAAATTGAAAAATCTGCAGTAAAAATTCTCCCGATTTTTGATTTGATTGCAAAAACAGGCAATATTCCTGAACGTGATATGTTCAATACCTTTAACATGGGTGTCGGCATGAGCGTTGTGGTTGCAAAAGAAAATGCAGATAAAGCATTGGAAATCTTAAAGGCAAACGGTGAAAACGCTTACGTACTCGGTGAAATTATTGAATCTGACGAGGGTGTTGTTTTATGCTAAAGAAGAAAATTGCAGTCCTTGTTTCGGGTGGCGGCACTAATTTACAGGCTTTAATTGATGCACAGGAGAGTGGTATCATTAAAAGCGGTGAAATAGTACTGGTTATTTCCAACAAAGAGGGTGCTTATGCCCTGGAGCGTGCTAAGAATCATAGCATCCAAAGCCTTGTTGTCCCGTCGGCAACCTTAAAAGAAAATTTTGAAACGGAACTGATGAAAGCTTTGGATGATGCCGAAATCGACATTATCGTGCTTGCAGGCTTTATGCGTATTTTAAGTGAGAATTTTACAAAGAAATATGCAAATCGCATTTTAAATGTACATCCGTCCCTGATTCCGTCTTTTTGCGGTGAAGGGTTTTACGGTCTTAAAGTACATGAAGCGGCACTGTCATACGGCGTAAAAGTTACCGGTGCCACGGTGCACTTTGTAAATGAAATTCCGGACGGTGGTAAAATTATTATGCAAAAGGCGGTTGCCATCGAAGAAGGGGACACACCTGAAATTTTGCAGAAGCGTGTCATGGAGCAGGCTGAATGGATTATTTTACCACTTTCTGTGGAAAAGGTTTGTGATGAACAAGTAAAATAAATGGAGGAAAGCTATGAAAACTTTAAATATTTATGAAGAATTAAAAAGCAATGCATATCCCGGTCGCGGTATCGTAATCGGAAAAAGTGCTGACGGTAAAAAGGCTGTTACAGCGTATTTTATCATGGGCAGAAGCGTAAACAGCCGTAACCGCGTATTTGTTGAAGATGGTGACGGTATCCGCACTCAGGCGTTTGACCCGTCTAAGCTTGAGGATCCGCATCTTATCATTTACGCGCCCGTTCGTGTTCTTGGCAATAAAACCATTGTAACCAACGGCGACCAGACGGATACCATTTACGACTTGATGAATCAGCAACAGACCTTTGAACAGGCGTTGAGAACCCGTGAATTTGAGGACGACGCACCGAACTTTACACCCAGAATTTCAGGTATCATCAAAACCGACAAGGGTGGCTTTAACTACGCTATGTCCATTTTAAAGAGCGCAGACGGCAACCCTGAATCCTGTGTAAGACACACTTTTACATACAGCAATCCGTTAAATGGTGAAGGGCATTTCATTCACACCTATATGGGCGACGGGTCTCCGCTTCCATCTTTTGAAGGCGAACCCAAAAAGGTTGAAATTCCCAACTGCATTGATGAATTTACAACCGGCTTGTGGGGAGCATTGAACGAAGAAAATAAAGTTTCCTTGTTTGTTCGTTTTATCGATCTTGAAACAGGCGAAGTGAAATCTAAGATTGTAAATAAAAATAAATAATTGCGAAAGGATTTGTAGTTATGAAAGAATTTGAATTAAAATACGGCTGTAACCCCAATCAGAAGCCGGCAAAGATTTTCATGGAAGACGGAACCGAGCTTCCTATCACGATTCTGTGCGGTAAACCGGGTTACATTAACTTTTTGGATGCTTTTAACAGCTGGCAACTGGTAAAAGAAATTAAAGAAGCATTAGGTGAACCTGCAGCAACATCTTTTAAGCATGTAAGCCCCACCTCTGCGGCAATCGGTATTCCGCTCCCGGAAAAGCTGAAAAAAGCATGCTTTGTGGATGATATTGAAGGTTTAGATGATTCAAAGCTTGCATGTGCATATGCAAGAGCAAGAGGCACAGACCGTATGAGCTCTTTTGGTGACTGGATTGCCCTTTCGGATGTATGCGACGTTACAACCGCAAAGCTGATTGCACGTGAGGTTTCCGACGGTATTATTGCGCCCGGCTATGAACCTGAAGCTTTGGAAATCTTAAAAGGAAAAAGAAAAGGTAACTACAACATCGTACAGATTGACCCGGATTTTGTTCCTGATGCAATTGAAAAGAAGCAGGTGTATGGTATTACCTTCCAGCAGGGCAGAAACAATTTTGAAATTAACGAAGCTCTGCTTTCTGACTTGGTTACAGAAAACAAAAATTTACCTGATAGTGCAAAGAGAGATTTGATTATTGCGCTTATCACTTTGAAATATACCCAGTCCAACTCGGTTTGCTATGCGGTTGATGGTCAGGCAATCGGTGTTGGTGCAGGTCAGCAGTCCAGAATTCACTGCACAAGACTTGCAGGCAGTAAGGCAGATAACTGGCACTTGCGTCAGTATGATAAGGTTTTAAACCTGCCTTTCTTAGATACCATGGGTCGTCCGGACAGAGACAACTGCATTGACGTGTACATCTCTGATGATTACGAAGATGTAATCGGCGACGGTGTTTGGCAGAAATATTTTAAGGTTCAGCCTGAGCCGTTAACCCGTGAAGAAAAGAAGGCATATCTTGCTTCTATTAAAGGTGTTTCTGTTGGCTCTGATGCCTTCTTCCCGTTTGATGATAACATCGAACGTGTGGCAAAGAGCGGTGTGTCTTACATTGCAGAACCCGGTGGCTCTATCCGTGACGATGTGGTAATTGACTGCTGTAACAAGCACGGCATTGTGATGGCATTTACCCATATGCGTCTGTTCCACCATTAATACATTACGAAAGGACTGTTTTTATGCAGGTTATGGTTATTGGCGGCGGCGGTCGCGAGCATACCATTATTAAAAAGTTAAAAGAAAGCAGTAAGATTGATAAAATCTTTGCCCTTCCGGGTAACGGCGGTATTGCGGCAGATGCTGAGTGTGTTGCAATCGGTGCAAAGGATATCGATGGTGCAGTGGCTTTTGCAAAAGAAAACAAGATTGAATTTGCTGTTGTTGCACCCGATGATCCGTTGGTACTTGGTATGGTTGATGCTTTAGAAGCGGTTGGCGTAAAATGCTTTGGACCTAAAGCAAACGCAGCAATTATCGAGGGCAGTAAAGTGTTCTCTAAAAACTTGATGAAGAAATACAACATTCCTACTGCACAGTATGAAGTGTTCTCTGAAATGGATGCAGCTCTTAAATATTTGAAAACTGCACCCATTCCGACTGTTATCAAGGCAGACGGTTTAGCACTCGGTAAAGGTGTTGTGATTGCAGAAACACGGGAAGATGCCATGAATGCCGTAAAATCCATGATGGAAGATAAAATCTTCGGTGAGAGCGGTAACAACATTGTAGTAGAAGAATTTTTAACAGGCCCAGAGGTTTCTGTTTTAGCATTTACAGACGGCAAAACATTAGTACCTATGGTTTCCTCTATGGATCACAAGCGTGCGCTCGACAATGACAAAGGTTTAAATACCGGTGGTATGGGCACAATTGCACCCAATCCGTATTACACAGAAGATATTGCAAAGGTTTGTATGGATACTATTTTTATGCCCACTATGGATGCAATGAACAAAGAGGGAAGAACCTTTAAAGGATGTCTTTACTTTGGTCTGATGCTGACCGAAAAGGGTCCTAAGGTTATCGAGTACAACTGCCGTTTTGGTGACCCTGAAACGCAGGTTGTTTTGCCTCTTTTGGAATCTGATTTGTTTGAAATCATGCAGGCGGTTGCAGAGGTAAGACTTTCTGAAGTTGATGTAAAATTCTCCAATGGCTCTGCTTGCTGTGTGGTAATGGCATCTGCCGGCTATCCGCAAAAGTACGAAAGCGGATTTGAAATCAAGGTGTCTGATGCGTTTAAAGGCAATCTGTTTGTGGCAGGTGCAAAGCTTGAGGACGGCAAAATGCTTACTGCAGGAGGCAGAGTTTTAGGTGTAACCGCAACAGCGGATACATTGGAAAACGCAATTGACAAGGCATATGCGGAAGTGAAAAACGTTTCCTTCGAGAATGCCTTCTACAGAAATGATATCGGACAACGTGCATTAAAAGCAAAGGAGGCATAAAACTTGGTATACAGAGTTTACGTTGAAAAAAAAGCAGGTCTTGCCAACGAAGCCGAATCTCTGAAAAAAGACATTATTTCTTTTTTAGGAATTAAGCTTTCTGAGGTTCGTTTGCTTAATCGCTATGATGTGGAAAACATCGACAAAGACTTGTTTGAATATGCAAAAAATACTGTATTTTCTGAACCGCAGTTGGATATTGCGACAGAAACCCTGGAAAACACAGATGGTGCAACTGTGTTTGCAGTTGAATCCCTTCCCGGTCAGTTCGACCAGCGAGCAGATTCTGCGGCACAGTGTATCCAGATTATTTCCCAGGGTGAAAAGCCCTTGGTGCGCACCGCAAAGGTGTATGTATTAAAAGGTGATTTTTCCGATTCAGAGCTTGCGGAAATCAAAAAATATGTCATTAACCCCGTAGAAAGCAGAGAAGCTTCTTTAGACACGGTCGAAACCTTAAAAACGGTTTATGATATTCCTGAAACGGTAGAAACCTTAGACGGGTTTATCAACCTTTCCCGTGATGAGCTCGCAGACTTTATTAATCAGTACGGCCTTGCAATGGATATCGATGACATTGCTTTCTGTCAGGAATATTTTGTTTCTGAAAAGAGAGATCCTACCATCACCGAAATCCGTATGATTGATACATACTGGTCTGACCATTGCCGTCACACCACCTTCTTAACAACCATCGATTCTGTAAAGTTTGAGGACAAGCTTTTGCAGGACGCGTATGACGAATATCTTGCAACCCGTGATGCAATTGGCAGAACGAAGCCGATTAACCTTATGGATATTGCAACCATTTCCACAAAATATCTTGCGAAGAACGGCAAGCTTCCGCACTTGGATGAATCGGAAGAAATTAATGCATGTACTGTTAAAATCAAGGTGAATGTGGAAGGGGAGGAGCAGGACTGGCTGTTGCTCTTCAAAAACGAAACCCACAATCATCCGACAGAAATCGAACCCTTTGGCGGTGCGGCAACCTGTATCGGCGGTGCAATCCGTGACCCGCTTTCCGGTCGTTCTTATGTGTATGCTGCAATGCGTGTAACCGGTGCGGCAGATCCGTTAAAGCCGGTTTCCGAAACCTTAGAAGGTAAACTGCCTCAGAGAAAAATTGTTACGACTGCAGCAAACGGCTACAGCTCTTACGGTAACCAGATTGGTCTGGCAACCGGTCAGGTGGATGAAATCTATCATGACGGCTATGTGGCAAAACGTATGGAAATCGGTGCAGTTATTGCTGCTGCGCCCCAGGAAAATGTACGTCGCGAACGTCCCGAGGATGGCGATATTGTTATTCTTTTGGGCGGTAGAACAGGCAGAGATGGCTGTGGCGGTGCAACCGGCTCATCCAAATCCCACACCCTTTCTTCTCTGGAGCAGTGTGGTTCCGAGGTGCAGAAAGGTAACGCGCCCGAAGAAAGAAAATTGCAAAGATTGTTCCGTAACAAGGAAGCATCTCAGCTTATCAAGCGTTGCAACGACTTTGGTGCAGGCGGTGTTTCTGTTGCAGTCGGTGAACTGGCTGACGGCCTTGAAATTGACTTGAATGCAGTACCTAAGAAATACGAAGGCTTAGATGGTACCGAACTTGCTATTTCTGAATCCCAGGAAAGAATGGCAGTTGTGGTTGAAGCCAAAGATGTGGAACGCTTTAAAGAATTAGCTTATGCTGAAAACCTGGAAGCAACCGTTATTGCAACCGTTAAAGCAGAACCAAGACTTGTTATGCACTGGAACGGCAAAAACATTGTAAATCTTTCCAGAGAATTTTTAAATTCCAATGGTGCTGAAAAGCATATTGATATTGCACCTGCAAAGATTGAAGCTTTTGCAAAAGAAACATCCGGTGATTTTAAGAAGGATATGGAAGCTTTGGCAGGGGATTTGAATGTTTGTTCCAAGCGTGGTCTTTCCGAACGCTTCGACTCTACCATCGGTGCAAACACCGTTTTAATGCCCTTTGGCGGCAAATACCAGCAGACACCGATTCAGGCGATGGTACACAAAGTTGCGGTTGAATCCAAACACACCGATACCTGCTCGCTGATGTCCTGGGGCTATAATCCTTTTATTTCTGAAAAGAGTCCGTATCACGGTGCATACCTTGCGGTTGTTGAATCTGTTGCAAAGCTGATTGCGACCGGTGCTGAATTTAAAGATGTATATTTAACATTCCAGGAATATTTTGAAAAGCCGAAAAAGGATGCAGCTCGTTGGGGTAAGCCTTTGGCGGCTCTCCTTGGTGCATTCAAAGCACAGAAAGACTTTGAGATTGCATCTATAGGGGGTAAAGACTCCATGAGCGGTTCTTTTGAAGATATTGATGTTCCGCCCACGCTGGTTTCCTTTGCTGTAACCACAGATAAAATTCAGAACATCGTTTCTCCTGAATTCAAAGGAGTAAATCATAAGGTTGTATGGCTTAAGCCTGAATATGAAAACGGATTGCCTACGAAGGAAAGCCAAATTGCATTGTTTGATACGGTTGCAAAGCTTGTTCGTGAAGGTAAAGTTCTTGCTTGCTACACCTTAGGTTATGGCGGTGCGGCTGAAGCTGTACTGAAAATGGCTTTGGGTAACGGTATCGGCTTCACATTCAACACGGCAGATGGTATTTTTGATTATGCATACGGTTCTTTTGTCGTTGAACTTGCAGACAACACAGAAATCGGTACTGTTTTAGGTTACACCACAGAAAAAGCGGTTATCTCGAACGGAATAACCGAGCTTGCAATTGCAGATTTGCAGAATATTTATGAAAATAAACTTGAATCTGTATATAGCTGTAATATTGAGCAGATGCAGGATGAAATTCCTACCTTCTCCAATGCGGCAACAAGCTGGAAAACCTCTGCGACCAAATTTGCAAAGCCCAGAGTTTTAATTCCGGTATTTCCGGGCACAAACTGCGAATATGACACAGCGAAAGCATTGTCTACTGCAGGCGCAGCTCCTGAAATCATTGTAATCAACAACCTTTCGGCGCAGGGGATTGCGGATTCTGCAAAATATTTTGCAGAAAAAATCCGTGAAAGCCAGATCATCTTTGTTCCCGGCGGTTTTTCGGGCGGTGACGAGCCGGATGGCTCGGGTAAGTTTATTACAGCCTTCTTCCGTAATGCATTGATTAAGGAAGAGGTTCATGAATTACTCAAAAACAGAGACGGTTTGATGGCAGGTATCTGTAACGGTTTCCAGGCATTGATAAAGCTTGGCTTAGTGCCGTATGGTGAAATTATCGATACCGATGAAAATTGCCCGACACTTACCTATAATACCATCGGTCGTCACCAGTCCAGACTGGTTCGTACCAGAATTGCTTCTAATATGTCTCCGTGGCTTTGTGAAACAAAGGTAGGGGATATCTACACCGTTCCGATTTCGCATGGCGAAGGTAAATTCCTGGCTGACGTGGAATTGGTGAAAAAGCTTGCTGAAAACGGTCAGGTTGCAACCCAGTATGTGGACTTAAAAGGCAATCCCACAGCAGACATTCATTTTAACCCCAACAACTCCGTTTGCGCAGTTGAAGGTATCACTTCGCCCGACGGTCGCGTTATCGGCAAAATGGGTCATTCTGAACGTATTGGCGACGGTCTTTATAAAAATGTGGAAGGTACTTTTGAAATGGGTATGTTCCGCTCGGCTGTTAAGTATTTCAAATAAGACAATTGCATCCGACTTTGTGTCGGATGCAACTTTTCTTTCATATTTAAGTTTTGATGTCAAAAATGAATCAAATAATGCATTATTGTGGCCCTTAAAATGAAATTTTTAAGTTTAAAACTTGCAAAAAAACTATTGACAGTAAAAATCAATAGTGGTATAATATTTACATTGTATAAGGAATAGAGTTTCTTATGAAAAGAAATGGAGGAAAATAGTATGAGCATTAAAAATGCGTATCTCGCAAAAGTCATGGAAGACGTTGTAAAACGTAATCCCGGTGAACCTGAATTCCATCAGGCTGTAACCGAAGTGCTGGAATCTCTGGAAACTGTAATTGAACAGCATCCTGAGTATGAAAAAACCGGCTTAATCGAAAGAATTGTTGAACCCGAAAGAATGATTTCTTTCAGAGTATCCTGGGTAGACGATAACGGTGCTGTTCAGGTTAACCGCGGTTTCAGAGTTCAGTTTAACTCCGCAATCGGACCTTACAAAGGCGGCTTGCGCTTCCATCCGTCTGTTTATTCCGGTATTATTAAGTTCTTAGGCTTCGAACAGATGTTCAAAAACAGCTTAACAAGCCTTCCCATCGGCGGTGGTAAGGGTGGTTCTGACTTTGACCCCAGAGGTAAGTCTGATGGCGAAATCATGCGTTTCTGCCAGGCATTTATGACTGAACTTTACCGTCATATCGGTCCTGATGTGGACGTTCCTGCAGGTGATATCGGTGTTGGCGCAAGAGAAATTGGTTATCTCTATGGTCAGTACAAGAGAATCAAAGGTTGCTGGGAAAACGGTGTTCTGACCGGTAAAGGCTTAGAATACGGCGGATCTTTGATTCGTCCCGAAGCAACAGGCTACGGCGCTACATACTATGCTGCAGAAGTTTTAAAACATTTTGGTGATACCATTGAAGGTAAAACCGTTGCAATTTCCGGCTTCGGTAACGTTGCATGGGGTGTTTGCATGAAGGTTGCAGAACTTGGTGGCAAGGTTGTTACCATTTCCGGTCCTGACGGTTATGTATACGATCCCGACGGTGTAACCACCCAAGAAAAGTTTGATTACATGCTTGAAATGCGTGCATCCGGTCGTGACCGTGCACAGGATTATGCAGAAAAATTCGGTTGTGAATTCCATGCAAAAGAAAAGCCCTGGGGTGTTAAGGTTGACATCTGCATGCCTTGCGCTACCCAGAACGAAATCAACATGGCTGAAGCTGAAAAGATTTTTGCAAACGGCACAAAATACTATATTGAAGTTGCAAACATGCCCACAACTGCAGATGCAATGGCATTCCTGCGTGAAAAAGGCTTGGTTGTAGGGCCTTCCAAAGCAGTTAATGCCGGTGGTGTTGCAGTTTCTGCACTCGAAATGGCACAGAACTCCATGCGTTACAACTGGTCTGCTGAAGAAGTTGACGAAAAACTTAAGGGCATTATGTCCAACATCCATAAGGTTTCTATGGAAGCTGCTGAAGAATGCGGTTTGGGTTATGACCTGGTTGCAGGTGCAAACATTGCAGGTTTCTTAAAGATTGCAAAAGCAATGCTTGCACAGGGCATTATCTAATCTTGAAATTATGTCTAAGAGAGTCCGGTTTTCGAATCGGACTCTTTTAAATTTATAGTTAAAACTTTTCAAAAAAACAGTTGACTTTTTAAAAACTTTATGGTATACTATTATTCGTTGACACGGAGAGGTGTCCGAGTGGTTTAAGGAGCTGGTCTTGAAAACCAGTGACTCGCAAGAGCCGTGAGTTCGAATCTCACCCTCTCCGCCACTTTGTTTCAAACAGCTAAATATTTAATTTATATATTCGGAGAAGTACCCAAGTAGGCCGAAGGGGACGGTTTGCTAAACCGTTAGGTCGGAATTAACCGGCGCGAGGGTTCGAATCCCTCCTTCTCCGCCATAATAGCGAGATGATATTACTGTCAGTAGTGTCATCTCGCTTTTTTATGCGGTTTTTAGAGGTTTTAAGTTCAAAATTTTTCGAGGACAAATTTGTTACTGTCAACAGTATTTTTGAAAGATTTGAACCCTCACCCTAAATTCAATATCAATTTCAAAGCACAGAGTAAATTTTCTACTCTGTGTTTTTTTATTTGAATTTAAGGAGGAAAACTTTAATGAAACTAAATGGAAACTTCACAATAATCCCTAACGAATTTATTAACGACTCAAGACTTGATGTATATGAATTTCGTATCCTTTGTTACCTGATGAAACTATCAGGATGCAACTCATCCTGCTACCCCTCTTACGAAACCATCGCAAGAGAAACCGGAATGAGTTTATCAAAGGCAAAGAATGGAATTAAGAATCTAATTGAATACGGAATAATTACAAAAGAGAACCGAGAGAAAAAGTCCGGAGGTGCTGCATCAAATCTCTATGTGGTGTGTGTAAAAACCACCGATGAAGATGATGAGGTTACAGAAAACACTACCGACAGTATTCCTGATGACTCATCTCCCGGTGTATCTGAAGAACGAGGTGGTGTACAAGACGACTGCAATAAATATATAAATAAAAATATTAATTATTTTGTTAATAACCATCAATCATCAATAGAAGATTTGAAGGATCGTGCAGAAACATATGAACTCGAAGGTCTGACAAAAAAGAATTATGAATCGGCTATTGAGATTATGTTTAATTCAGAATCGATTTTGGTTGGCGGCGAAATTATTCCCCGTGAAATTGTTCGCAGGCAATTAGAAAATATCAGCTACGAGCATATCGTCTATGTCGATAATAATATGCCGAGGAAAATTGTTGACGGCAAGGTTGAAATTCAAGTCAGAAGTCCTGTTCCATATATCGTAACTGCTCTATATAATGCATTGCGTTATACGGCAGATGAAATTGTCCGAATGGAATACGGAGATAATGTATCTGCTGACCTCTTCCGAAAGGAGGATGGCGATGAGATATTTATATAATCAGCAAAACAAATTCGGGAATTGTTTTATACTTCCCAATTCCATTATGCAGCTTGATATAAGTCCACTTGCTCGACTGATATATTTTTATCTCGTCTATATTGAGGACAGAAAAACTTATCAGTGCTATCCGAGTTACAAAACTATTGGTAAGGCTCTTAACATTGCAAGCAAAACTACCGTCGCTAAATATGTAAGGGAGCTTGAAGATAAGTGTCTTATCTATACGGAGCCGACAGAAGTAATTTTGAAAAACGGTAAGAAGCAAAATGGAAATCTAAAATATACAATTCGTCCTATACAGGATGCGGTTGAATATTTCCATCAGCAACAGATGAAAAAATTTCAGCAAGACTTAGCTCTTGAAAATGCTAAAAGGATGCTCGAAGAATATGACAAAAAGCATCCAAGAGAGTCTGCATAGAAATTGTTTTTGTTCCAAGAATTGCCTCTACCCCGTATTAAAATTTATTTCACATTAATCAAAGAAAAGAGGTTTTTGATTTTCGGCAAAATGAGAACGACTGTGACAGAGAATTATGAGAAGAAAATTCTTGGGTAAGGTATTTACCCTACCCAAGAAAGATAACCTCGTAATTCATCGTGTGACAAATTGGTTTGAGACCTTAAATTCGATTCTATGCGTTTGACAAGGGGTTAAGCAGGGGTGTTCGACATATAACTATTCGGGGTAAGGTAGTTACACCACCCTGAAAAGTTAGCCCCTCGTATCCGCCATATAAACCGCATAGTCAGCCCTTAAAATCGATTTGAACTAACAAACGAAGGTACGAGAAAACACCTGATGGGGCGCCCCGAAACGGCGAGGCGAGGGATTTTAAAAGAAGCAGGATAAAGCTTGGTGCGCTATTCGCCCCAAGCAGGCTCACATCGCCGTGCTAAGCCCTGCGGAGAGTTTACAAAAGTGCATCTGCTGGTGATGGTTTGGTGCTGAAATGCGGATTTTCCGCACGGTTGAGCCTTGAAATTGGTGCATATACAGGTATTAATGGTATTTAACGATATTTTGAGAAAGGATAGTGATAAAATGAGTAAAGTTGTATTTAAATCGCCGTATGTTTCCTGCGGCAAAGCTGTCGGTGGAGATTATATAAACTACATGGCAAAGCGTGAGAGAGTTGACAAGAGCATCAATACGAAAAAGGTTGAAATTAATCTTAATTATATTGCGACCAGACCTCGTATTGAAAAGATCGGAGAGCATGGTCTCTTCGGTAGTAAGGACGATGTTAATCTGAACAAGGCAAGGTGTGAAATACTAAATCATCACGGAACTGTGTGGTTGCCTATCGTATCTTTGAGACGAGAAGATGCGGATAGACTTGGATACAACAACGCAGATGCATGGAGGAATTTGATTCGTTCAAAGCAGTTTGAAATTGCAGAAGCCTATAATATTCCGGCAAAGGATTTGGTTTGGTACGGAGCATATCACGATGAAGGTCACCACCCTCATATACATATGATTGTCTATAACAAGAACCCTGGCAGCGAATATCTCTCCAAAAAAAAGTTGTAACGACCTGCGTGCGATGTTTACAAAAACTATTTTCAAGGACGAACTCAAACAGCTCTACGATGAAAAACAAACGCTCCGAGATAAAATTATTGATGAAGTCAAGGAGAAAGTCAGTGGGTTTAAAGTTGACATTGGCGGAGCAAATGATGAATTTGCCCACACCTTCAATGAGCTAAAATTTGCTCTCGATGGGTACTCCCGCAAGAGAAATTATAAATTCATTTCTCATGAGCAAAAGGAAAAGGTCGATGCGGTTGTAAAAGTTGTCTGCAAGGATGATAACCTGCAAGAACTATATCGTCAGTGGTGTCAGCTGCAGCTTGCAAATCAAAGATACTATCGCAAGCATCCCGAAAAAAGTTTTGATGCCCTTGAGAAGAGCAAAAACTTCGAAAAGCGTCTGCAAAATGCTGTGCTTAAATCTGCATTAAAAGATAACAGGGAAGGAAATGTTTACACAAATAAAATTGATGCATCCCCTGTCTTTGGTAACATCATATTCAGTCTCTGTAAAATGTTTGAGCAGTCAATACAGAAAGACATTGAGGAAGGCTTCACGAAATCAATTGTCGACTCCAAGGAAAGAACAAAAGAATATCGACGGGATCATGGCATGGGAATGCATATGTAAATCTATAAAAGGAAGGTGAAATTTACTATGAAAAGAGAAAAGATGACATTCAATGTGCCGCCTGCGGTACGAACTGAAATCAAAAATTATGTTAAGCTGCTCGGCTTTAAAAGCGAGAGTGATCTCTGCAACAAGGCTATCAATGAGTACCTTACCAAGCTGCATTATGAAGCAAACAGTGACAACATAAATAAGATTTTAGTTCAGGCTGTGGACTGTACCATAGAGCATCATGTGGACAGAGTGTCGGACATGCTCTTTAAACTTGCCGTCAGCATCGAGAAACAAAATCTCATTGCCAGCGGTGAGTATGATGATTACTATGAAGAGTACATCGAAGAGATTGCGGCCGAAAAAGTTATGAAAAGACACGGACGATTGTAAAAATCCTTCGTGGACTTCCTCTCTCTTCTGTGGTATGCTTTGTGTCGCAGGAGGTGAAAAATATGGCAAAGCATACAAATGACTTAAGGCGATTGCATTTCGGTTAACGAATGTGCAATCGCCTTTTGAATTAAATA